>CAXUNA010000056.1:0-5759 GCA_964252095.1 uncultured Jatrophihabitans sp.
GGCGGGCCGCAGCGGCGCCGGGGCGCGACGCGCCCGGGCCAGGACCGTTGCGCCTTCCATGGCGGCGACGATCGCGTCGGCCAGCGCGGCGGCGCGCCGCGGCGCCAGGCCGCGGCGGGACAACCGGTCGACCAGCGCCGAGGTCCACGTGCCGAACGCGTCGGCCACGGCCTGCTGGAAGGTCGGCGACCCCGCTGCGGACTCCAGGGTCGTCACCGCGACCGCGCAGCCGGGCGTGAAGTCGTGGGCGAGCAGGTCGAGCTCGATGGCGTCGAAGATCGCCCGCACCTGACGGGTCAGGTCGCCGTCGTCGTCGGCGAGCGCCTCCTCCAGGGAGGCCAGGGTGGCCGCCGCGGCGCGGGTGAGCGCCTCGAGGACGAGCTGGTCCTTGCCCTGCGGGAAGTGGAAGTAGAACGAGCCGCGGGGCGCGCCGGCGAGGTCGAGGATCTCCTTGGTGCCGCTCGCCGCCGCGCCCTTGGCGCGCATGAGCTCGACGGTGGCGTCGAGCAGTCGCTCCCGCGTCGGCCGTGCCGTGTCGATGACCATTATGGCGATCAGTCTACCTGGCACGGCCGGACGCAGGTCACCGCTACGGGGTGATGACCACCTTCAGTGCGAGGTTGTCGGCGGCGTGCCCGAAGACCTCGTAGGCCTCGTCGATCTGGTCGAACGTGAACCGGTGGGTGCCCATCTTCTCGGCCGGGATGCGACCGCTGCTGACCATCTTCAGCAGCGTCGGGATCGACTCGGTGTCGACGAGACCCATGGTGAGCTTGACGTTCTGGATCCACATCTGCTCCATCGGGAGCTCGACCGGTGCACCGTGCACCCCGACGTTCGCGATCGTGCCGCCCGGCCGGACCAGCGCCGCGGCGGTGCGCAGGGTCTCGGGGAAGCCGACCGCCTCGATGGCGACGTCGACACCGAGCCCGTCGGTCATCGCCATCACGTCGGTCACCGTGTTCGGGCCGACCTCGACGGTGTCGGTGGCACCGAACTCGATCGCCTTCTCCAGGCGGAACTTGTTGGAGTCGACGACGATCGTGCGGGCCGCGCCCCAGAGGCTGGTCGTGAGGACGGCGGACAACCCGACCGCACCCGCGCCGACGACGGCCACGGTGTCACCGGGCCGGACGCCGCCGGCGAGCACGCCCACCTCGTACCCGGTCGGCAGCGAGTCCGCGAGGAAGATGGCCTGCTCGTCGGTCACGCCGTCCGGCATGTGGTGCAGCGAGGTGTCGGCGAACGGGATGCGCGCGAGTTCGGCCTGGGTGCCGTCGATGAGGTGGCCGAGGATCCAGCCGATGCCGCCGACGGTCTGGCAGTGCGACGGCATGCCCTTCTGGCAGTAACTGCAACGCCCGCACTTGGTGATGGCCGGAACCAGGACCCGGTCCCCGACGGCGAAGCCGGTGACGGCCGCACCCGCCTCGACGACCGTCCCGACCGCCTCGTGGCCCAGGATGCGGCCTTCCTCGACGGTGGCGACGTCGCCGTGCAGGATGTGCAGGTCCGTGCCGCAGATCGTCGTGGTCTCGATCCGCACCACCACGTCGGTGGCGTCCTGCACGGCGGCATCGGGCACCTCTTCCCACGTCCGTACGCCGGGACCGTGATACACCAGAGCCTTCATCGCAACCTCCGTCGGAGCAGAGAACCGCGGCACGCGCCCGGGCGGGCGCGGTCACCTGCGAACGTAGGGCGGCGGGCCCGTCCGGCTGTCTCAATCCCGGAGACGACGACCTCCCGCGGCCCGGCCCCGGAGCCGCGTGCGTGGCCCGCGACCGTGTGACCCACCTCGCTCGCGGAATGCCAGGAGGGGTCGTGGCGCTGTTGCCTGGCGGAACGGTAGGAGACGAGAGGACGCCAGCATGACGATCGTGACCGATCTCGGCCGCCGGTCCAGCCGCGGCGCGGGGCTGCGGTTCCGCGGGACGGTGGTGCACGGTGACGCGCGCGGCCGGCTGCTGGGCTTCCCCACCGCGAACCTCGAGCTGGACGCCACCAGCGAGTTCCCGGCCGACGGCGTGTGGGTCGCCCGGGTCGAGGTGCCCGACTGGGTGGCCGGCACGCCACTCGGGCGTCGGGCCGCCCTCTCGGTCGGCACCAACCCGACCTACGGCGGCTCCGACCTGCGCGTCGAGGCGCACCTGTTGGACTTCGAGGGCGATCTCTACGGCCGCGCGATGTCGGTGACGGTGCTCGACTACCTGCGCGGCACCGAGCGGTTCGACACCGAGGCCGCGCTCGTGCGGCAGATCGCCGACGACGTCGACGCCACCCGTCGTTGGCAGTGGTGACGCCCCGGGTGTGACGCCGGGGCGCGCGTCAGTGCTCCCGCAGGGCCTCCGCGGTGTGCAGGTCGGTGACCAGCACGTTGACCCACCCGCCCCGCACGGCGGCCTCGATGGCCCCCCACTTGCGCCGCCCGCCCGCCACCGCGACCCGGCGGGGCACCGCGCGCAGGGTCCGGGCGCCGATCCCCAGCACCCGGTCGTCGAGTTCGGACGCGACGTGACGTCCCTCCGCGTCGAAGAACCGCAGGCAGATGTCGCCGACCGCGCCGGCGAGCCGCAACTGCTCGACCTCCTGCGCCGCCATCGCGTTCCCGCTCTCGCGCAGCAGCGGTGACGGCTCGAGGCTGCCGATCCCGACGAGGGCGACGGTCAGCTCGGCGTAGTGCTGCAGGACGCGAGCGATGTTGGGCTCGGTGATGAGCACGTCGCGCATCGCGGGTGTCGCCAGCAGCCCGGGCGCCATGAGGTAGACGGCGTCGGCGCGGGTCACCTCCGCGAGCCGCCCGGTGAGCCGGGTCGCCTGGTTCTGCGCCGTGTTCGTCCCGACGCCGCCGAGCACCTGCACGACCTGGGTCGCGACCTGCGTCGTGCGCGGGCGCATGGCGTCGACGGTCGCGAGCAGGGTCGAGCTCCACGACGAGATGCCGATCCGGTCGCCCCCCGTCAGCGTGGCCTCGAGGTAGGCGGCGGCGGCCGAGGCGATCGCGGGCAGGACACCGCTCTCGTCGTCGACGCCCTCGGTGTCGGCGACCACCACCTCGGTGAGCCCGTACCGCTGCTCGAGCGTCTCCTCGAGGTCGGCGTGGGTCCCGCGCGGCGCCACGACCGTGGTCCGCACGATCCCCACCTCGACGGCCTGCTTGAGCAACCGGGAGACGCGCGGCTGTGAGACGTGCAGCTGCGCGGCGATCTGCGGCTGCCGCAGGCCGCGCTCGTGGTACATCCGGGCGACCTTGGTCAGCAGGCGCATCTGGTCGGCGGGGACGTGGTCCCACGCCCCGGTGTTCGCGTCGCCGGTCGGCACCGAGCGCCCCTCCTGGTGGATGTGCGTTGCTGAATGTCCATTCGACCACGACGGCCCGGAACCGCCGCGCCGACCCACACCCGTCGTTCACCGCCGGGTAACGGTTCGGACTCGGAGCGTTGACAGTGGCTCCCCGTCGCGACACAGTCTCTGCATGTCCAAGCGGCGCGGAATATCTATTCACACGATCGCGAGACGTGTTGCCGCGACGACGGGCGTCCTGGCTGCCGTGGTCACGACGGCCGGCTGTGCCCACGTGCCCGGGATCTACACCTACGAGGGATCGAGCCAGGTCGCGAAGGCGGCCGCCGGGTTCGACGCCGCCACGTTCGTCGACGGCATCTGGCAGTCGAAGGTGCTGCCCACCGTGTCCGGCAAGGCGGTCGACGCCGCCACGCTGCTCGACGCGATCGCGGCGGACCCCACCGCCGCCGGCAAGAAGTACGGCCGGACCGCGGGTACCGGCGCCGCGCCGGCCTTCCTCGTCAAGGGCACCGGGACGGTGACGAAGGTCGACACCACCGCGCCGACCGGGCCGGTCACCGTGACCGTGCAGGGGGAGTCCGGGACCCCCCGCACGCTGACGATCGTGACCGGGCCGGTGATCGCCGGGACCGCGCTGCGCGACGCCGTCGGGTTCATCGACTTCAGCCAGTTCAGCAACCAGATCGACTACGCCGACGTCGCGACCCGGCTGAACGCCCGGGTGAAGACCGACGTCGTCGCCAAGGTCGACAAGGCGTCACTCACGGGCAAGACCATCGAGTTCAGCGGGGCTTTCTCGCTGCTCGTCCCGACCGTGGTGGCCGTCGTCCCCACGACCCTGACGGTGACCCCGTGAGCGACGTGACCGCTGGCGCGACCGACGACGTGACCCCGGACGCCGCCGCCGTCGCTGCCGAGGACGCCGTGCTGGTGGCCCGGCACGTCAGCAAGACCTACGGCGGCGTCAAGGCGCTCTCGGACGTCACGTTCACCGCGGTGCGCGGGCAGGTCAACGTGCTGGTGGGAGAGAACGGCGCCGGCAAGTCCACGCTGATGAAGATCCTCTCCGGCTCGGAGCAGCCGACCTCCGGCGAACTGCTGCTCGACGGCCGCCCGGTGGTCCTGGACAGCCCGCGCACCGCGATGACCCACGGCATCGGCATCATCCACCAGGAGCTGAGCCTGTTCCCCAACCTGTCCATCGCCGAGAACATGTTCGCCGGCCGGGAACTGCGGCAGGGCCGACGGTTCGTGGCGTTCGGCGAGGAGCGCCGGCGGGCCCGCGAGGTGCTGGGCCGGCTGGGCCAGCAGCTGGACCCCGACACCCTGGTCGCGGATCTGCCGATCGGCCAGCAGCAACTGGTCGAGATCGGGCGCGTGCTGCTCGACGACGTCCGCATCCTCATCATGGACGAGCCGACCTCGGCGCTGTCGAACCACGAGGTCGACGTGCTGTTCGAGGTGATGGCCGATCTGCGCCGGGCCGGCGTCACGGTCATCTACATCTCCCACAAGCTCGACGAGTTCCGCCGCATCGGGGACCGGGTCACCGTCTTCCGCGACGGCCGGCTGGTCGCCGAGGCCTCGATGGCCGACACCGACACCGGGTGGATCGTGCGGCAGATGGTCGGGCGTGACCCGAACCAGTTGTTCCAGCGCAGCGGGTCCACCCCGGGCGACGTCCTGCTGGAGGTCCGCGGACTGACCTCACCCGGCCCGGTGCGGCCGCTGGTCGACGACGTCAGCGTCACCGTCCGCGCGGGCGAGGTGGTCGGCATCTACGGGCTCATGGGGGCCGGCCGCACCGAGCTCATGGAGTGCCTCATGGGGATGCGGCCGACCACCGCGGGCGTCGTCACCGTCCGCGGGAAGGTCGAGCCCCGTGCCACCGTGCGCAGCCGGCTCGCCGCGGGCCTCGCGCTCGTCCCCGAGGACCGGCAGCGCGACGGGCTGGTGCCGACGATGTCGGTGAAGGACAACATCGTGCTCGCCACGCTCGCCTCCCTCACCCGTGGCCACCTGCTGCGGGGCACCGAGGAACGCACCACCGCCACCGCGAAGGTCGCCGAGCTGTCGATCAAGATCCCCGCGCTCGGTGCCCTGGTGACGGCGCTGTCCGGCGGCAACCAGCAGAAGGTGGTGCTGGCCCGCGCCCTGCTCACCGACCCGGTGGTGCTGCTGCTCGACGAACCGACCCGCGGGGTGGACGTCGGGGCCAAGTCGCAGATCGCGTCGATCATGGCCGACCTCGCCGACAACGGCTACGGCGTCCTGTTCATCTCCTCCGAGCTCGCCGAGGTGATGGCGATGGCCGACCGGGTCGTCGTGATGGCCAAGGGCCGCATCACCGCCGAGTACGACGCCTCGGAGGTCACCGAGAACAAGCTCGTGACCGCGTCCGCCGCCGACCACGTCCTGGAGAAGATCGCATGAGCGTCACCGACCTGCAGAAG
>CAXUNA010000056.1:5769-7029 GCA_964252095.1 uncultured Jatrophihabitans sp.
CGTTTCGGGCCCTTTCGAGCCGATCGAGGGCCGGCTCAGCGCCGGCCGACCGCCGTCGCGCGGTCACCAGGCGGCGCGGGCCGGCCTGCTGCTGCTGCGCGGGCGGACGCTCATCGTGCTGGTCGTGCTGGTGATCGTGTTCGGCCTGCTCTCCTCGCAGTATCTCTCGCAGAGCAACCTGATCCTGATGACCAAGCACGTGTCGATCAACGCGATCCTCGCGATCGGCGTCACGTTCGTCATCCTCACCGGCGGCATCGACCTGTCCGTCGGGTCGATCGCGGGCCTGTCGAGCATGATCTCCGGCGGTCTGCTGTTCCAGGGGTTCGGCTGGTTCGGCGGCAAGATCTTCCTCTCCGCCGCGGTGATCATCCTCATCGGCATCGTGGTCGGGGCCCTGGTGGGCGCGGTCAACGGGCTGATCATCACCAGGTTCAGGGTCGCGCCCTTCATCGCGACCCTCGGGATGCTCTACGTGGCAAGGGGTTTCGCCCAGCTGCGCAGCAACGGCGGGACGTACCCGAACCTCGCCGGCTCGTCCTCTCGGGGCAACCAGGGGTTCGGCGTGATCGGCGTCGACAGCTGGCTCGGCGTCCCGGTGGCGGTCTGGATCATGATCGTGGTCGCGGCTGCCGCCATCCTCGTCACCACCCGCACGCCGTTCGGCAGGCGCGTGTACGCCGTCGGCGGCAACGAACGGGCCGCGTTGCTCTCGGGCATCCGCACGAACCGGGTCAAGATCGCGGTCTACGTGATCTCCGGTGCCTGCGCGGCACTCGCCGGTCTGCTGCTGACCTCGGAGCTCGGCGCCGCGTACCCCGACACCGCCACGACCTACGAGCTCAACGCCATCGCCGCGGCGGTGCTCGGCGGCACGGCGCTCGCCGGCGGTCGCGGCTCGATCGTCGGCACCGTGATGGGTGCCTTCGTCATCGGGTTCCTCTCCGACGGCCTGGTGCTGATCGGGGTCTCCACCTTCTGGCAGTCGGTGGTGAAGGGCGCGGTGATCGTGTTCGCCGTCATCACCGAGCAGGCGCAGCAACGGCTGCAGGCCCGGTTGGCCGGCCGCACGGCCTGACCGCCACCGCAGTCCCCGCACCACCGACGCGCCCCCCGGCGCGACGGCCCCGCCCCCTTCGCGCCCTCCGCCCGTCGATGGCGCGGCGACGGCGTAACCGTGCCGACGGCAGCGCGTTATGTAGGCAACGCCACGCCGTTGCCGGTCCGAAAGGGGGAAGGATGGATCGCCTGCGTCTCTTC
>CAXUNA010000056.1:7039-12028 GCA_964252095.1 uncultured Jatrophihabitans sp.
CCCACCCCACCACCCACCTCCACGAAAGGAACCACCACCATGACGTCGACGTCCTCCCGGTGGGCGCGGGTTGCGCTCCCCATCCTGGCCACGGCGAGCCTGCTCGCCACCGCCGCCTGCAGCAGCGGGAAGTCCGACTCCTCGGACTCCGGCAGCAGCGGTGCGGCCGCGAAGTCCAACCTCATCGTCATCATCACGCCCTCGCCGGACAACGTGTTCTTCAAGGCCGAGCAGGACGCGGCGAAGAAGGCGGCCGAGGGCCTCGGCTACGAGACCCTGGTGCTCTCGCACGACGACGACCCGACCAAGCAGAGCCAGGAGTTCGACACGGCGATCTCGCGCAAGGCCGCGGCGATCATCCTCGACAACGCCGGCGCCGACGCGTCGGAGACCGCGATCCAGAAGGCGAAGGACGCGGGCATCCCGTCGTTCCTCATCGACCGCGAGATCAACAAGACCGGTGTGGCCGTGTCGCAGATCGTCTCGAACAACTCGCAGGGTGCGGCGCTCGGCGGTCAGGAGTTCGCGAAGGACATGGGCAGCACCGGCGCGTACGCCGAGCTCACCGGCCTCGCCACCGACACCAACGCGGGCGTCCGGTCGCAGGGCTACCACAGCATCCTCGACCAGTTCCCCGGCATGAAGATGGTCGCGCAGCAGGCGGCGGACTGGGACCAGGCCAAGGCGCTGTCGATCACGCAGACGATGCTGCAGGCCCACCCGGAGATCAAGGGCATCATCGCCGGCAACGACACCATGGCGCTCGGCGCGTTCGCCGCGCTGACGGCCGCCAAGCGCACCGACGTCGTCGTCACCGGCTTCGACGGCAGCCCCGACGTCGTGAACTCGATCCTCGCCAAGGGCATCAAGGCGACCGTCCTGCAGCCGGCGAGCCAGATCGCCGAGATGGCCGTGACGCAGGCCGACGCCTACGTCAAGAAGGGCTCGACCGGTCAGCCCGAGAAGCAGTCGGTCGACTGCGTGCTCGTGAACCCGGACAACGCCGCCAAGGTCACCGACTTCGCGGTCGCCACCAGCTGACAGGGTGCCGGGGGGCGCGCCCCCGCCCCCCGGCCCCCCCCCCCCCCCCCCCCGGCCCGCCCCCCCCGACACCCGAGACACGCGAGGAGAGACGATGCGTACGTACACCGGCGGTATGTGGACGTTCGGCCGGATCATCGACCGGTACGCCACCAACGGCTACGGCGCCGAGGTGCCGACCCTCGACACCATCGCGCTCGCCGGCGCGAGCGGTCTGCTCACCGGCCTGGACCTCAACTACCCGTTCGACCCGGGCGTCGAGGTCGAGGACGTCGCGAAGGCGATGGCCGACCACGGCCTCGCGACGGTGTGCATCACCCCGGTGGTCTACGACCGCGGCTTCCGGCACGGCTCGTTCTCGGCCCCCGACGCCGCGACGCGGCAGCGGGCGATCGACCTGGGCCACGAGGCGGTCGAGGTCGCCGGCAAGCTCGACGCGCGGTACGTGAAGTTCTGGCCCGGCCAGGACGGCTACGACTACCCCTTCCAGGTCGACTACCGGGAGCAGCGCAAGCTGGTCGTCGAGGGCATGCGCGAGGTGACGAGCAGTCACCCCGACGTGCAGTTCGCCATCGAGTACAAGGCGAAGGAACCGCGGAACCGGTTGTTCTGGTCGCACGCCGCGACCACGCTGCTCGCGATCGACGACATCGGCAGCGACAACCTCGGCGTCGTCGTCGACTTCGGGCACTCCCTGTTCGGCAAGGAGAACCCGGCCGAGGCGCTCTCGCTGGTCCACGGCCGCGGTCGCCTCGTCGACGTCGAACTCGACGACAACTACCGCGAGTGGGACGACGACCTCACCGCCGGCGCCGTCCACCTGGTCGAGACGCTGGAGTTCCTCCACGTCGTCCGCGAGATCGGCTGGGACCTGCCGCTCAAGCTCGACCTGTTCCCGTACCGCGAGGACCCGAACGACGCGGTCCGGGAGAGCATCGAGACCCTGCGCTCGCTGGAGCGGATCGCCGAGTCGCTCCCGCTGGACCAGCTGCGTGCGGCCCAGGAACGGCACGACGCGATGGCGGTCACCCGCCTCGTCCGCAGCGCACTGCTGCGCTGACCCCGCACGCATCACGAGGAACCAAGAGGAACCCCATGTTGTCAGCTGATCCCATCCGGGCGCAGGAGTGGAGGCGGTTCCGCGAGGAGTTGGCTGCGGCCACTCCCGTGGACCGCGCCGCCATGTTGTCGCGTCGCGCCAACGCCTCGCGCGCCACGGACCTCGCCATGATCGGCCGGGCGGGACTCGGCCACGTCGGCGGTGACCTGTCCGTGCTGGACGTGCTCACGACGCTGTACTTCGCCGTCCTGCGCATCGACCCGGAGAAGCCGGAGTGGGACGACCGCGACCGGTTCGTGCTGTCGAAGGGGCACACGGCGGGCGCGCTCTACACGACCCTCGCGGCGGCCGGCTTCTTCGCCGAGTCCGAACTCGAGCACTTCGCGGGTGACCTCTCGCCGCTGAACGGCCACCCCAACCGGGTCAAGGTGCCGGGCGTCGAGACGAACACCGGGCCGCTCGGGCACGGCCTGCCGGTGGCGGTCGGCATGGCCGTCGCCGGCAAGATGGCGCAGTCGCAGCGGCGGGTGTTCGTCGCGCTCGGCGACGGCGAGCTGCAGGAGGGCAGCAACTGGGAGGCCGCGATGACCGCGGGTCACCGGCGGCTGGACAACCTCGTGGCGTTCGTCGACCGCAACCGGCTGCAGCAGGGCGCGCGCACCGAGCAGACGGTCGGGCTCGACCCGTTGCCGCCGAAGTTCGAGAGCTTCGGCTGGCGCACCCTCGAACTCGACGGCCACGACCACCTCGCGCTGCTCGCGGCGATCGACTCGCCCACCGACGGCCGCCCGACCTGCGTCGTCGCGAACACCGTGAAGGGCAAGGGGGTCTCGTTCATGGAGGACCGGGTCGAGTGGCACCACAAGGTTCCGACGGCGGACCAGATCGCCACCGCCCACCTGGAGCTGTCCGCGTGACCGCCACGACCACCGCGCCCGAGACGTTCGACTGCCGGGTCGCGTTCGCCGAGACGCTCGTCGAACTCGCCCGCGCCGACGACCGGATCGTTGCTGTCTGCAACGACTCCGTGGGTTCCAGCAACCTCACCGCGTTCGCGGCCGAGTTCCCCGACCGGCTGGTCAACGTGGGTATCGCCGAGCAGAACATGGTCGGTGTCGGTGCGGGCCTCGCGTTGTCGGGCTACGTCCCGTTCGTGTGCGCCGCCTCGCCGTTCCTCACCGGCCGGGCGCTGGAGCAGATCAAGGCCGACGTCGCCTACAGCCGCGCGCCGGTGGTCCTCTGCGGGATGAGCCCCGGCATGGCGTACGGCGAGCTCGGTCCCACCCACCACTCGATCGAGGACCTCTCGTGGCTCCGGGCGGTGGCGGACCTCGGCATCGTCGTCCCCGCCGACCCGCAGCAGACCCGCGAGGCGGTCCGGTGGGCGGCCTCGGCGCAGACGGGCGTGTTCCTCCGGATCGGCCGGTACAAGGTGCCGGCCGTCAGCGACCCGGCCGTGCCGTTCGAGTACGGCGTCTCCCAGCAGCTCGCCGACGGTGACGACGTCACGGTCTTCGCGGCGGGCACGATGGTGTCCCGCGCCCTCGAGGCGGCGCGGGCGGCGGCGGAGGAGGGGGTGTCGGTGCGCGTGGTCAACATGCACACCGTCGCGCCCCTCGACGTCGAGGCCGTCCGCCGCGCGGTCCGCGAGACGCGCGGGATCGTCACGGCCGAGGAGGCCACCGTCACCGGCGGTCTCGGTGCGGCGATCGCCGAGGTCGTCGTCCGCGAGAACCCGGTGCCGATGCGGCTGCTTGGGATCGACCGGCAGTTCGCCCCCACGGGCAGTACGTCGTTCCTGCTCGAGCACTTCGGGCTCACCGCCGACCACGTCCGCGCCGCCGCGGTGGAGTTGGCGGGCCGTGCCTGAGGATCTCGTCCTCGCGCTCGACCAGGGCACCAGCGCCACCAAGGCGCTGCTGCTCGACGGCCTCGGTGAGGTGGTGGCCACGGCGAGCGTCGAGGTCGGCATCGCGTACCCCCGGCCGGGCTGGGTCGAGCAGGACCCGCTCGAGGTGCTCGACTCGGTGCTCGAGGCCGCCCGGCGCTGTCTGGACGGGGTCGACGCCCGCCGCGTGGTGGCCGTCGGGCTCTCGACCCAGCGCGAGTCGGCGCTGGTGTGGGACCGGGTCACGGGCCGGCCGGTCGGCCCGCTGCTGGGCTGGCAGGACCGACGGTCGGCTCCGGTCGGGGCGGCCCTGCGCGAGGCGGGGCACGGCGACGAGGTCCGGTGGTTGTCCGGTCTGCCGGTCGACCCGATGTTCAGCGCGTCGAAACTGCGGTGGCTGCTCGACCGGGGCGCCGCCGACGGCGTCCGGGTCGCCGATCTGGCGTTCGGCACGGTGGACAGCTGGCTGCTGCACCGTCTCACCGGTCGGCACCGCATCGAGGTCGGCAACGCGTCACGCACCCAGCTGCTCGACGTCCGTACCGGGGCGTGGAGCGAGCGGCTGCTCGAGCTGTTCGCCATCCCGGCGGAGGTGCTCCCGCAGGTCGTCGGTTCCACGGCCGACCCGCTCGTCGTGACAGCCGACGGACCGTTGCAGGGGCTCACGATCGCGGCGGTGCTCGGTGACTCGCACGCGGCGCTGCACGCGCACGGCGACGGGGCCGCGACCGGCGCGAAGGTCACCTACGGCACGGGTTCGTCAGTGATGCGGCTGGTCGACGCGGCCGGCGAGGTCGACCCCGCCGTGTGCGCGACGGTGGCGTGGGCCGAGACGGCGTTGCAGCTCGCCGCCGAGGGCAACATCCGGTCCAGCGGCGCGACCGTGGCGTGGGTGGCGCGGTTGTTCGGCACCACCCCGGACGTCATCGCCCGGCAGGCGCTCACGGCCGACAGCGGCGGCCTGCACCTGGTGCCGGCGTTCACGGGGCTGGGTGCACCG
>CAXUNA010000057.1:0-7570 GCA_964252095.1 uncultured Jatrophihabitans sp.
GGGGCCGCTCGGCGGGCTGACCCCGGCTGCGGGACACGCGGCCGCTCATGGCGGCGTCCCGCCCGCCCGGCGGCCACCCACGCCCGCGCGGGGTGCGCTCGTGGGTCCTCGACGTGGCGGTGACCGTGGCCTGCGGCCTGCTCTCCATCTCCTCGATCACGAACCCGCCGACGCCCGAGAACGGCGGCTCGGCGCTGGCGAACGGCCCCTGGGGCGACCTGTTCCTCAGCCTGGTGACGATCGGGCTCACGCTGCCGCTGCTGGCCCGGCGGATCTGGCCGGTCCCGGTCTTCGTGATCATGATCGGCGTCGCCCTGCTCACCGGGTGGTGGGCGGGTCAGGCGGTGTGGTCGCTCGGGCTGCTGGTGATCCTCTACACCGTCGCCTCACTGCGGCCGCGCAAGGAAGCCCTGATCTGTGCGGGGTTGCTGGAACTCGGGGTGGTGATCGCCTCGTGGCACGACTGGCCGACCACGGACTGGTGGGTGCCCGTCCTCGCCCTCACCGGTGCGCTCGTCGCGGCGCTGGCGCTCGGCCTCTACGTCGGCACCCGGCGCTTCCTGCTCGCCGAGCTGCGGGACCGGGCGCAGCAGCTGGAGCGGGAGCGTGACCAGCAGGCGGCGATCGCGTCGGCGGCCGAGCGGGCGCGGATCGCTCGCGAGATGCACGACATCGTCGCCCACCACCTCACGGTGATGGTGGCGCTCTCCGACGGCGCGGTGGCCGCCTCCGCGAAGTCGCCGGAGCGGGCGGTCGAGGTGATGCGGACGGTCTCGGCGACCGGGCGGCAGGCGCTCTCGGACACCCGCCGGTTGCTCGGGGTCCTGCGCGAGGACACGGCCGACGGGGACGAGCGGCGCCCGCTGCCGGACCTGTCCGACCTCGACGAGCTGGTGCACCGCGTGCGTGGCGCCGGGCTGCCGGTCCGCTACGAGGTGCACGGGGTGACGCCCGAGGTCCCGCCCGCGGTCCAGCTCACCGTCTACCGGCTGATCCAGGAAGCGTTGACGAACACCATGAAACACGCGGGTATCGGCGCGACCGCCACGGTGTCGTTGCACTATGCACCGGACGCTGTGAGTGTCGACGTGCGCGACGACGGCGGCGGGACGGTGCCGGTCGCTCCGGTGAACGGGTCCGGCCGCGGGCTCGCCGGCATGCGGGAACGGGTCACCGCGTTCGGTGGCGAGGTGTGGACCGGGCCGGGCGACGGGTCCGGGTGGCGGGTCAGCGCCACGATGCGACTGCAGGAGGCCGTCTCGTGACGAGTGTGCTGCTCGTCGACGACCAGTCCCTGCTGCGGATGGGGTTCCGGATGATCCTGGAGGCCGAGGACGACCTCGAGGTGGTGGGGGAGGCCGCCGACGGTGAGAGCGGCGTCGCCATGGCGCTCGCGACCACACCGGACGTCGTGCTCATGGACGTGCGGATGCCGAAGCTCGACGGCATCGCCGCCACCGAGCGGATCGTGCGCGGCGGATCGGCGGCGAAGGTCCTGATCCTCACCACGTTCGACCTCGACGAGTACGTGTTCGCCGGGCTGCGGGCGGGTGCCAGCGGGTTCCTGTTGAAAGACACCCCGCCGGCCGATCTCGTCGCCGCGATCCGCACGGTGGCCGCCGGGGAAGCCGTCATCGCGCCCAAGGCGACGCGGCGCCTGCTGGACCGCTTCGCGCCGATGCTGCCCGCGTCGGAGTCGCCGTCCGCCGGCGGCCGCGACGTCCTCGCCGAGCTCACCGAGCGTGAGCGCGAGGTGTTCGCGCTGGTCGCGGGTGGCCGGTCGAACCGTGAGATCGCAGGCGACCTGCACCTGTCGGAGGGGACGGTGAAGATCCACGTCGGACGCGTCCTCGCCAAGCTGGAGCTGCGGGACCGGGTGCAGGCCGTGGTGCTCGCCTACGAATCGGGGGTGGTCGTCCCCGGTCAGACGTGAGGCCGACGGGCGACGAACACGAACTCGCGGCCCGGTCGGTCCGGGGCGTCCCGCACGTCGTCGACCACGAACCCCTGCGCCACGAGGTTTTCCTCGACCTCGGCGCGGGACCGGAACCGCAGGGTCGAGTCCGAGGTGAGCTCGGAGCCGTCCGCGCCGAAGCGGAACGTGGTCGTGAAGCTCACGAGCGGCAGCTCGACCGTGGTGAGCTCGGTGAAGCTCTCCACCGGACCGACGCCCGGCACGTTCGCGAACGCCCGCGACCACAACGGGTTCCACTCCCGCCAACCCTCGGCGGCGGGGTCACGGGTCTCGAACACGAGTCGACCACCGGGGCGCAGGACCCGGGCGGCGGCGGCCAACGTCGCGGTCCAGTCGGCCGGCTCGACGACGGCCTGGGCGACGTTCGCCGTCATGACCACGAGATCGGCGCTCAGATCCGGCAGATCGGCGGCGACACCGTGGATCCACCGCACGGCGTCCGCGAACGGCTTGGCCCGGGCGACCGCGAGTGACGCCGCCGCCGGGTCGACGCCGACGACCTCGAATCCGCGGGCCGCCAGCAGCACCGCGAGGGTGCCGGTGCCGCACCCGACGTCGACGACCGTCCGCGCGTCGAACGCCTGCGCCATCGTGAGGTATGCGTCGAGGTCGCCGCGGTCGGGGTCGAGAGCGTCGTAGACCGCGGCGAGGCGCGGGTCGGCGAACTGGGCGTCGGGCACTAGCGCCCCTGCGACGGCAGCTCGCGCGCGATCTGCTCGAGCCGGGCGATCCGGTCGGGGATCGGCGGGTGGGTCGAGAACAGACCCCGTACCCGGCTGCCGAACGGGTTCGCGATCATCAGGTGGGACGTGTCCTGCAAGCGGGGGACCTGGGGCAGCGGCCGGGCGTTCGTGCCCTGCTCGAGCTTGGCGAGCGCCGAGGCGAGCCCGAGCGGGTCCCGCGTGAGCTCCGCGCCCGAGGCGTCGGCCTGGTACTCGCGCGACCGGCTGACCCCGAGCTGGATGAGCCCGGCGGCCAACGGGCCCAGCAACACCATGAGCAGCGCGACGAACGGGTTGCGGCCACGGTCACCGCCGCCACCGAAGAACATCGCGAACTGGGCGATGGCGGTGATCGCCGCCGCGAGGGTCGCCGCGACCGACGAGATCAGGATGTCGCGGTTGTAGACGTGGGACAGCTCGTGGCCGAGGACCGCGCGCAGCTCCCGCGGGGAGAGCAGCTGGACGATGCCCTCGGTGACGCACACGGCGGCGTGCTCCGGGTTGCGGCCGGTGGCGAACGCGTTGGGCGCGGCGGTGGGGGAGACGTAGAGGCGGGGCATCGGCTGGCCGGCCTGCGCCGACAGTTCCCGCACCGTCGCGTACAGCTGCGGCGCCTGGGCCTCGGTGACCGGCTGGGCGCCCATGCTGCGCAGCGCGATCTTGTCGCTGTCGAAGTAGCTGTAGGCGTTCATGACCACCGCGAGCCCGAGCCCGACGACCAGCCCGGTGCGACCGGCGATCGCCCCGCCCGCCACCACGAGCACCGCGGAGAGCAGGCCGAGCAGCAGGGCGGTCTTCAGGCCGTTGGCGGTCGATCTCATCTCAGGTGAACCGTCGGCACCACGTCGGGGTTCCCCGCCCGGGCCGTGGGCTCACTGTGACGCAGCTGCTGTCCCGGCCGCCGGCAGGTGGGTGCGGGCCCGGTCCGGTCGGTCCGGGCCGTGTCAGCGCCGTGCCAGGACCGTGCCAGCGGCCCGGGCGAGAGTGGCGCGCGCACGGCGATGTCGGACCCGTCCGGCACGCTGCGACGTGATGCGGTCGGCGTTCGCTCCGAGCGAATACAAAACGGTTGCGTTTCGTATGTCGGAGTCGGCAGGGTGGGTGACGCTCGAGGACGAGCTGTGCATCCGGACTGGGAAGGGGGTCGGTGGTCGTGGACGTCGAGGTCCTGCGTACGGCCCGCTCCGGCCGGCCCCGCGACGCCGAACGGGAGGCCGCGATCCTCGCGGCCACGCGCGAGCTGGTCGCGGAGACCGGCTACGAGCGGCTGACGATCGAGGCGGTCGCGAGCCGGGCGAAGGCCAGCAAGGCCACCATCTACCGGCGCTGGCCGGGCAAGGCCGAACTGGTCGTCGAGGCGCTGAAGTGCCGGCCGCAGTCGATGCCGGTCATGCCGGACACCGGCGATCTCCGGTCCGACATGGTGCAGGGGATCCTCGGCTTCGTCGCCGACCTCACCGAGCACGATGCGGGCCTCATGGTCGGGCTCGCGAGCGCGATGCGCTCGGATCCGCAGCTCGCGGCGCTGGTCCGCGAGCAGACCGTCTCCTGTCGACGCGTCGCGGCGTCGGCCTGGCTGGAGCGGGCCGTCGCCCGTGGCCAGATCAACCCGGACGCCGACATCGACGTCGTCGCCGACCTCGTCCCCGCTGTCGTGTTCATGCGGCTGCTCGTCACCGGTGAACCGGTCGACGAACAGTTCGTGGACCGGCTCGTCGACTCCGTGCTGCTGCCCCTGCTCGTGGGCCGTAGCGCGGTTGTGCACGTCTGAACCAGTGACTTCGGAAGGAACCCCCAGATGAGTGCCGTTCCCGACGACGCGACCCGCGTCGACACCACGAAAGAGGGTGCAGGCGGAACCTCCGCCGGCACCGGACCGGATCCCCGCCGCTGGCTCGCTCTCGCCATCGTCGCCATCTCGCAGCTGATGGTCGTGCTCGACGCGTCCATCGTGAACATCGCGTTGCCCTCGATCGAGAAGGCGAAGGGCGCCGGTGGCCTCGGGGTCGACCGCGTCGACGGCCAGTGGGTCATCACGGCCTACGCCCTGGCGTTCGGCGGCCTGCTGCTGCTCGGCGGTCGCATCAGCGACTACGTCGGCCGCAAGCGGATGTTCATCATCGGCCTCATCGGCTTCGGCGCGGCCTCGGCGCTCGGTGGTGCGGCGGTCAACGGCGGCATGCTGTTCGGTGCCCGCGCCCTGCAGGGTGCCTTCGCCGCCGTGCTGGCACCCGCCGCGCTGTCGCTGATCACGGTGTCGTTCACCGACGCCAAGGAGCGGGCCAAGGCGTTCGGCGTCTACGGCGCGATCTCCGGCGGTGGCGCCGCCATCGGCCTGATCCTCGGCGGCGTCCTCACCGAGTACGCCGACTGGCGCTGGTGCCTCTACGTCAACGTGCCGATCGCGATCGCAGCGGCTGTCGCCGCGTTCGCCGTCGTGCACGAGAGCAAGGCCGATGGCGAGGCCAAGTACGACATCCCGGGTGCGATCCTCGTGACGGCCGGACTCGTCGCCCTCGTCTACGGCTTCACCGAGGCCGCGAAGCCGGATGCCGGCTGGACCGCGGGCACGACACTGTTGTGCCTCGGCGCCGCGGTCGTCCTGCTCATCGCGTTCGTGGTGGTCGAGGCGCGCACTGCACACCCGTTGCTGCCCCTGTGGGTGGTGCTCGACCGCAACCGGGGCGCGGCGTACCTGACCTCGCTGCTCATCGGCGCCGGCCTGTTCGCGATGTTCCTGTTCCTGACCTACTACTTCCAGTTCAACCTGGGTTACACGCCGATCAAGGCGGGTCTCGCGTTCCTGCCGTTCAGCGGCGGGATCATCCTCACCGCCGGGCTCGCGAGTTCGCTGCTGCCCCGTTTCGGCCCGAAGCCGTTGATGGTCATCGGTGGACTGATGGCGACGCTCGGCCTGCTCTGGCTGACCCAGCTCGAGCAGGACTCGTCGTGGGTCGGGCACGTGCTGCCGGCGGAGATCGTCATGAGCGTCGGTATGGCGCTGGTCTTCGTGCCGCTCGCGAGCCTGTCGCTCGTCGGCATCGGTGGTCAGGACGCGGGCGTCGCCAGCGCGATGCTCAACACGTCCCAGCAGGTCGGTGGTGCGCTCGGCACGGCGCTGCTCACCACGATCTATGCCGGCGCGGTCACGCGCTACCTCACCTCGAACCCGCCTGCGGGCACTTCGCCGCAGCAGATCGCGATGGCCCAGATTCCCGCCTCGATCTCGGGATACCACGTCGCGTTCCTGGTCGGTGCCTGCCTGATCGGCGCCGCGGCACTCGTCACCGCGCTGATCGTGCGGGCCACCAAGGACGACGTCGAGGTGCAGGAGGGCGGCGTCCTCGCCGCCTGATCCGTCAGCACGTCCAGCGACCCCTCCCCGCCACCGCGGGGAGGGGTCGCGGCGTTTCTCGCTGGTGGGCAACGTGCCCGTCTGACACCGTCGGTCGGGTGACGTTGCCCCGATCGGCCCGGGAGCTGGACGACGACGAACGGCGACTCGTCGAACTCGCCCGGTCGACCATCGACGCGAGCACCGACGCCGGGCCCGACGAGGACGGCGTCCACACCATGGGGGCGGCCGTGCGCGACGTCGACGGCCGCATGTTCGCCGGTGTGAACCTCCACCACTTCACCGGCGGCCCGTGCGCCGAGCTGGTGGCGCTGGGCACCGCGCGGGCGAACGGCGCACGGGAGCTGACGACGATCGTCGCCGTCGGCAACCACGGCCGCGGGCCGGTCGGACCCTGCGGACGCGACCGGCAGGTGCTGTTCGACTACCACCCGGGGATCCGCGTGCTGTTCCCGACGGACGAAGGGATCCGCAGCGTCACGATCGCCGACCTCCTGCCGCTCGCCGCGGTGTGGACACCCGAAGGCGGCACGCAGCCCTACGACCCGGCGGTCTTCGACCGCGACTGAGGCAGGCGGAATAGGTCGTACGGCACATCGGCGCGATCGGCGGTCCCGACGTGGTCGAAGCCCACCTTCTCCAGCACCCGTCGGCTGGCGGGGTTGCCCACGGCGACGTGGGCGTACAGGGGGCAGCCGGCGGCGTGGGTCAGGTGCCACGTCACGAGGGCGTGCGCGAACTCGGTCGCGAGCCCGCGGCCCCAGAGCTCGCGTCGGACCGTGTAGCCGAGCTCCCGCCCGTCCTCGTGCCGTCCGAACCCGGCGCGACCGACGAGCCGGTCGTCGGGATCGGTGAGACGCCACTTCGTGAACCCCAGCTCGGCGTCCTCGGCCATGTACTGCTCGAGCAGACGCGCGGTCTCCGCGCGGGTCTCGGCCCGACCGCGGCGCACGAACCGCATCGTCTGCGGGTCCGCGTGCACCGTCAGCAGGTCGTCGATGTCGTCGGCCCGCCACGGAGTCAGCGCCAGTCGCGCGGTCTCGAGGATGCGCTCGCGGGACACGCCCGCAGTGTCCGGCACGGACGAGGCAGGTCGCCGGACCGCAAGCCGAGAGCTGAAGCTGCTCCGTAGTCGAACACGTGTTCTACTACTGCCATGTCGGTCGACCGGGAGGGTGCGCCCGGGTACCCGACCGCGGCGCCGTGGGCGGAGTGGATCGACCGGCACATGCGGTGCGTCGCCGCGGGTCGGCACGGGCGGTGCCAGCTGGTCCGCGGGCACGACCAGCCGCACGCCGTCGTCCTGGTGGTGGCGGCGGGCAAGCGGGCCTGGCGCTGGATCGGAGCGGCCCCCGACGGCCCGGGGTGGCTCGACGACGGCGGCCCGTGGGGCAATGTCGCGACCGACCGTGCGCCCTGGATCCCGGGGTGGCCGTGAGCAGCGGAAGGAGACGCCGAGCCGGGGGGTGGCGCCCCCCGCGGGGGGGCGCGCGCCCCGCCCCCGTACCACACCGGCCC
>CAXUNA010000057.1:7580-11975 GCA_964252095.1 uncultured Jatrophihabitans sp.
GTGCTGCTGGCCCGCATCCGCGTGCACCTGGCCAACGCGCGCTCGGCCCGGAGCGCCCGCACGGCGCTGGACACCGCCGGCCGTCCCCTGATCGCGCTGGGCTCTCGCGGCGAGGTGCTTTGGGCCACCCCGCAGGCGATGGCGCTTCTGGTGGAGGCGGGGCGCGCCACCCGCCGGGGGGCCCGCCCCCCACCCGCGGCGCGGGGGGGGCGCGACGCCGGGAGGGGTGCCGGCGCCGCGACCGTTCACGACCGGTCCGGGACGTTCGCGCACCTCCGACCGGAATTCGATCATGATGGCATGCACGGCGACCGCGTGTGAACGTTCGAACGTGCAGTCCTGACGGGCCTGTCCCGGCCCGGCCGGGTGCCGGTCGTAGGGTTCGACCTCGTGGACCCGCTGACCCCGCGCCCCGGTACGTCGTCGTGGCGCGAGGCGGAAGCCGCCCGGCTGCTGGAGTTCGGCCGCGGTGCCGCCCGCCCGGGCGGCGGGTTCGGCTGGCTCGACGACGCCGGCGGGATCGACGCCTCGGAGCACCGGCAGCTGTGGGTCACCGCGCGGATGACACACGTCTGGAGCCTCGCGGCGCGGCAAGGGGTCGAAGGGGCCGCCGCGTTGGCCACGCGCGGCGTCGCGTCGCTCACCGGCGAGCACGCCGACACCGAGAACGGCGGGTGGTTCGCCGTGGTCGGGGAGGACGGCCGCCCGACCGACACCACCAAGGCGGGGTACGAGCACGCGTTCGTGCTGCTGGCGTCGTCGAGCGCGACGGCTGCGGGAGTGCCCGGCGCGGCGGAGCTGTTCGAGCAGGCGCAGCGGGTCGTGCTCGAGCGCTTCTGGCGCGACGAGGAGGGCCGCGCCGTCGAGTCGTGGGACCACGCGTTCCGCAACCTCGAGCTCTACCGCGGGGCCAACAGCAACATGCACTCGGTCGAGGCCTACCTCGCCGCGGCCGACGTCTCGGGTGACGACGCCTGGCGGCAGCGGGCGTTGTCGATCGCGCGTCACCTGATCCACGAGGAGGCCCGCGCGCACGAGTGGCGCGTCGTCGAGCACCACGACGAGCTCTGGTCGCCGCTTCCGGACTACAACGCCGACCGCCCAGGCGACCCGTTCCGCCCGTACGGCGCGACCCCGGGCCACGGGCTGGAGTGGTCGCGGCTGCTGGTCGACCTGCACAGCGCGCTCGCCGACCCGCCGTCGTGGCTGGTCGAGTCCGCGGTGGCGCTGTTCGACCAGGCGGTCGGGGACGGCTGGCGCGCCGACGGCCAGCCGGGGTTCGTCTACACGACCGACTGGGACGGCAAGCCCGTGACCCGCACGCGGATGCACTGGGTGATGGCCGAGGGCGTCCTCGCCGCCGACGCCCTCGCGCGGGCCACCGGCGACGAGCGGATCGCCGAGATCGCGGTGTCGTGGTGGCGCGAGATCGAGGACTACTTCGTCGACCGGCGGCTCGGGAGCTGGCGCCACGAACTGACGCCGGAGATGACGCCGTCGACCACCACCTGGCACGGCAAGCCGGACGTCTACCACGCCTACCAGGCGTGCCTGTTGCCGTCGGTGCCGCTGACCTCGGTGGCGTCGGTGGCACTGGGCGACGGAATCGAGTGGTGAACGAGGTCGACCGGAGGTTGTCGAAGCGGCGGTGTCCGCTCCGACGTCTCCTCTGAGAGGGCGGCTCCCGGCCGCCCTCCACGCCGAGAGGAGCAGTAGCCGTGAAGTACGTCGTGCTCATCCACTCCAACCCGCAGCCGTGGGGTCACCCCACCGGTGACTACGTCGCCGAGAACCTCGCGTTGCCCGCCGAACAACGTCAGGCGATGAACGAGCAGTTCGACGCGCTGCTCGACGAGTTGTCGTCGGCCGGGGAGCTGATCGGCGGCCAGGCCCTGGGCGACCCGTCGAGCTCCCTTCTCTACCGCTGGTGCGACGGCGCTCCGGCGCCGGCGACGGACGGGCCGTACTCCGAGGCCAAGGAGCACCTCGCCGGGTTCTTCCTGCTCGACGTCGAGAATGCCGAGCGAGCCGACCAGATCGCGGCCCGGTTCGCCGGACCGGGGGAGACCATCGAGTTGCGGCCGGTGATGACGCTCGGCAGCGAGGACGGGTGACCGCGGCGCTCGAGGACGTGTGGCGGCGCGAGACACCGCACGTCCTCGGAGCGCTCGTGCGCCGCTACGGCGACTTCACCGCGTGCGAGGACGCCGTGCAGGAAGCGTTGCTGGCAGCAACGGTTCAGTGGTCGCGCGACGGAGTACCCGACCGCCCGCGCGGGTGGTTGGTACAGGTCGCCTCGCGCAAGCTGATCGACGGGCGGCGCAGCGACGGCGCCCGGGCGGCCCGCGAGGTCGCCGACTTCGTGTCGCGACCGGCCGACACCGTCGTCGTCCCGCCGGTCGACGAGCTCACGCCGGATCGCGACGACACCCTGGCGTTGCTGCTGTTGTGCTGTCACCCGGCCCTGCGCCGGCCGGCTCAGGTCGCGCTGACACTGCGGGCCGTTGCCGGGTTGACGACCGCCCAGATCGCCGCCGCCCACCTGATCCCGGAATCCACGATGGGTCAGCGGATCAGCCGCGCCAAGGCGACGCTCGCGGCCGCCGGCGCCGCGGTGGTCCTGCCCTCGCCGGACGACCTCGCCGACCGCGTCGTCGCCGTGATCGACGTCCTCACCCTCGTGTTCAACGAGGGATACGCGACCAGCGCGGGTGATGCGCTCGTCGACGTCCCCCTGACACGTGAGGCGATCCGGCTGACCCGGCAACTGCACGAGACGCTTCCCGCCCACGACGAGGTGGCGGCGGCGCTCGCGCTCATGCTGCTCACGGACGCGCGGACCGCCACCCGCGTCGACGCCCGCGGCGACCTGATCCCCCTGGCGGAGCAGGACCGGTCCCGCTGGGACGCGGCGCTCATCGCCGAGGGCGTCGCGATCGTCGAGCGGGTGCTGCCGCGCGGACCGGTCGGCGCGTACCAACTGCGCGCCGCGATCGCCGCCGTGCACGCCGAGGCGCCGACGTGGGCCGACACCGACTGGCCGCAGATCCGTGAGCTGTACCGGATGCTCGACGCCCGCCACCCCGGCCCGGCCGTCACCCTGAACCTGGCCGTGGCCGAGGCGATGGCCGCGACGCCCGCCGCCGGCCTCGCGCTGCTCGAACCCCTGCGCGACGACCCCGCCATGCGGCGCCACCACCGGCTGCACGCGGTCCGTGCGCACCTGCTGGAGATGGCCGGCCGCCTCGACGAGGCCGACGCCGAGTACGCCACCGCCGCGACCCTCACCACCAGCACCCCCGAGCAGCGTTACCTGCACCGCCGCCGCGCCAGGCTCGGTCAACCGCTGTGGCAGGCTGACCCGGCGACGGGGCGGTAGCTCAGCCGGTCAGAGCAGGGGACTCATAATCCCTGGGTCGTGGGTTCGAGCCCCACCCGCCCCACCACTGAAGGCCGCGGATTTACTGGGGCGTAGCACACCGCAGGATCAACTCTTCGAGGCTGCGGTGCCATCTTGGTAGCCATTAGGTGGCAGATCGGTGGCAGCCGGCCCGAACAGTGCAGCGCCCATCCGGCGGGCGGCGTCGCGTTCGAGCTCGTCGACGACCTTCGTGTTGGTGTTCTAGGGAGCCTCGTAACTATCAGGAGAGCGCGAGCGCGAGGAGGGGCGACGCGGCCCCGGTCGCTGGCGCGCCCGGACCGGCCGCCCCTCACGGGCAGGTGCGACCCCGGCCGGTCGGGGAACGCGACCCGGTCATCCTGCCCACCGTCACGACGCAGGTCGTGACCCACGCGGGTCACGCGGTGGTGCGGCTTGTCGCGGACGGGGACCTCACCGACGAGGCCCTCCAGGGCGTGTGGGCGGCGGTTCGCGACCGGTGCTCGCACGACGGGTGCGACTCGTCGGGATGCGTCAAGCCGTACCGCAAGCCCGGGACCCGAAACGACGTCGTGATCGCGGCGCCCAGCGAACAAGTGGGCGGCCTTCACGACGCGCTGCGGACGCTCGGCGTCGACGTCGAGCTCGCGAACGCCTGACACGAAAGCTCCGCGCCTCGAACTACGAGGGCACCTCGCAACAACCAGACCACTAGCCGACCGATTGTCCGGCGATACCAGGCACTGCGACGTGCGGTCGCCTGCCCAAGCCCGAAAGGAAGTCCAGCCTTGCTCGCAACCGTCATCGACCGCACCGACACCGCAACCCGGTACCGCCGCCCAGGAGGTGGCCGACCGATCGTCGTCCCCCGGCGACCCCGCCGCCTCCCACCCGCCGACGTTCTCCCGTTCGGCCCTGAACGCACGAGACCCACCTCAACACACTCCATCGCAAACCTCACCCCCGCAAAGGGAAACGACCGATGAGCAAAGTTGGAACCCGGATCGGCCCGACCC
>CAXUNA010000058.1:0-7671 GCA_964252095.1 uncultured Jatrophihabitans sp.
CACCCCGCCCTGCCCTCCGCCCCCCAGGAGAACACCCGTGACGACCTCGACCGCACCCGTCCCCGCGCTCGCGCAGCACGCTGATGCAGTATGCAACGATCTTCGTGAGCAGGACCGCGCGTGGAGCAAGGGCTTCACCCGTCGTCGCTTCCTCCAGGGCGTCGGCATGGCGGGCGTCGCCGCGCTCGGCACCCAGCTCGTCACCACCCGGGTGGCGTTCGCCGACCCGGCGAGCAGCACCGGCAACACCCTGGTCGTGGTGTTCCTGCGCGGCGGGTGCGACTGGCTGCGCGTGCTGGTGCCCGCGGCGTCGTCGCTCGGCCTGGACTACCTGAAGTCGGTCCGGCCCGACCTGGTGCCGGGCTCGAGTTCACTGCTGCCGTTGTCCGGCGCCGGCGGCTGGGCCGCGAACGGCAGGATGGCGCCGCTCCTGCCGTTCTGGGGCTCCGGCGAGCTGTCGTTCGTGCCGGCCGTCGCCACCAGCCCCACCCGCAGCCACTTCGACGCCCAGCGCTTCCTCGAGACCGGCGGCGCCCCGACCAGCAGCAACGGGTGGCTCGACCGGTTGCTCACGGTGCTGGGCCCCGGCACGACGTTCCGCGCGCTGGCCTCGGGATACAGCACCCCGGTCTCGATGCTCGGCACGGAACAGAAGCTCGCGATGTCGTCGCTGGCCGACTTCTCCATGCCCTCGTGGGGTGACGACTACGAGGCCCGCACCGCTGCCGCCGTCGCGAGCCTGTACCGACCGCTGTCCGGGTCGCTGCCCGAGGACGTCTCCTCGACGATCGCGGCGCTGTCCACCGCGGCGAGCGCCCGGGCCACCGCCGGCGCGCAGAACGGCGCGGCGTACCCGGGCAACAACTCGTTCGCCGCGTCGCTCTCGGACCTCGCGACACTGTTGCGGGCCGAGGTGGGCCTGCAGGTCGCCACCGTCGACGTCGGCGGGTGGGACACCCACACCGACGAGGCCAACGACCTCGACAACAACGTCGACGCGGTGTCGAAGTCGCTCGCGGCGTTCCTCACCGACCTCGGCCCGGAGCGCCGCTCGCGAGTCACCGTCGCGGTGATGAGCGAGTTCGGCCGCCGGGTGGCCCAGAACGGCAGCGGCGGCACCGACCACGGCTACGGCGGCCTGATGTGGCTGCTGGGCGGCGGGCTGGCCTCGTCCCAGGTGGCAGGCAGCTGGAACCCGCTGTCGGACAGCACCCTCGACCAGGGCGACGTCCCCGCCCTCAACTCGCCGTTCGGCGTGCTCGGCGACCTCGCCACCACCCGGCTCGGCGCGGGATCGCTCACCAACGTGTTCCCCGGTCCCACTCCGAAGCGGATCGCGGTTAGCCGCCGCAGCTGACGGGTCGCGCCCCGCTGCCGGATTCCGCTACCCACGGGTAACCTCTCCCTGTGACGACGTGTCACACGTACTTGGCGGGAAGAGGGGCGCAGGGATGACGCACTACGACGTGCTCGTGATCGGCTCCGGCTTCGGCGGCAGCGTCACGGCGTTGCGGCTGACCGAGAAGGGCTACCGGGTCGGGGTGCTGGAGGCCGGACGCCGCTTCACGCCCGAGACGTTGCCGTCGACCTCCTGGGACGTCCGCAACTTCCTCTGGGCCCCGCACCTGGGGTGCACCGGCATCCAGCGCATCCACCTGCTCAAGGACGTCGTCATCCTCGCCGGCGCCGGGGTCGGCGGCGGGTCGCTCAACTACGCCAACACCCTCTACGAACCGGGTCCGGCGTTCTTCGACGACCCGCAGTGGGCGCACATCACGGACTGGCGGTCCGAGCTGTCCGCGCACTACGCCCAGGCCCGCCGGATGCTCGGGGTCGTCACGAACCCGACCACCACCCCGATGGACGTCGAGATGCGGCGCCTCGCGGACCAGGCCGGTCGCGCCGACACCTACACGCCCACCGACGTCGGCGTGTTCTTCGGCCGCGACGGCCGTGAGGAACCCGGCGTCACCGTCCCCGACCCGTTCTTCGGCGGCGCGGGTCCCGCCCGCAGCGGCTGCATCCAGTGCGGCGAGTGCATGACGGGGTGCCGGCACGGCGCCAAGAACACCCTCGACCGCAACTACCTCGCGCTCGCCGAACGGGGCGGCGCCGTGGTGCACCCCCTCACCACCGTCAAGAACGTTGCACCGCGCAACGGTGGCGGGTACGAGATCACCACCGTGCCCACCGGCCGGTTCCGCCGGGGCCGCACCTTCACCGCGGACCAGGTCGTCTTCGCGGCCGGGACGTACGGCACCCAGAGCCTGCTGCACCGGTTGCGCGGCAACGGATCCCTCCCCCGGATCTCCTCCCGGCTCGGCGAGCTCACCCGCACCAACTCCGAGGCGCTGCTCGGCGTGAAGGCCCGTGACCGCGACGCCGACTACCGCGAGGGCGTCGCGATCACGTCGTCGTGGTTCCCGGACGACGCCACCCACATCGAGCCCTGCCGCTACGGCGAGGGCAGCAACCTCATGGGCATGCTCGTCACCCAGCTCACCGACGGCGGCACCCGTCGGGCGCGGTGGAAGCAGTGGTTCCGGCAGGCGCGGGAACGCAGCCCGCGCGACATGGTCGACCTGCAGCTGACGATGAAGCGCTGGTCCAACCGCACGATCATCCTGCTGGTGATGCAGTCGCTCAACAACTCCATCACCGTCTCGCGCACCAGGCTCGGCCGGCTCACGTCCCGCCAGGGCATCGGCGAACCGAACCCCACCTCGATCCCCGCGGGCGTGGCCGCCACCCGGCAGCTCGCCGAGAACATCGACGGCGTCGCGGGCGGCACGTGGGGTGAGCTGTTCAACATCCCCATGACCGCCCACTTCATCGGCGGCTGCGCGATCGGCGACTCCCCCGAGCACGGCGTCATCGACCCGTACCACCGCCTCTACGGCTACGACGGCCTGCACGTCGTCGACGGCTCCGCGCTCTCGGCCAACCTCGGCGTCAACCCGTCGCTGTCGATCACCGCGCAGGCCGAGCGGGCGATGTCGCTGTGGCCGAACAAGGGTGACGACGACACCCGCCCGGCCGTGGGCGAGCCCTACCGCCGGCTGGAGCCGGTCGACCCGGTGGCGCCGGTCGTCCCTCCCACCGCGGTCGGGGCGCTGCGCCGGGGTCCCGTCCCCGTCACCCTCGACGTCACCCGGCACCAGCCGGGCGGGCGTCACCTCGCCGAGACACCGTCGTCGGGCTGAGCCCGTCGTCCGTAGCCTGATCGGCGTGGTGGAGGCGGCGGGACGCGCGGACACCGCAGAGCGCGTCGCCGTCCGGGGTTGGCTGGTCGCCTGCAGCGTCTACCTGCTCGCGGTGTTGCACAGGACATCACTCGGCGTCGCCGGTCTGTTGGCCGTCCAGCGGTTCCACATCTCGTCGGCCCAGCTGTCGGTGTTCGTCCTGGTCCAACTCGGCCTCTACGCGGCGGGGCAGATCCCCGCGGGACTGCTGGTCGACCGCTTCGGCCCACGCCGGATGCTGCTGACCGCCGCGGTCGCGATGACGCTCGCGCAGGCGCTGTTCGCCGTCGCCCCGAGCTACTCGCTCGCACTGCTCGCCCGCGGCGTCCTCGGGATCGGCGACGCCATGACCTTCGTGAGCGTGCTCCGGTTCGCCGCCACCCGGCTGCCGGCGCGCCGCTACCCGCTCGTCGTCGCGCTCACCGGCACGTTCGGGATCGTCGGCAACATGGTGGCGACGTTCCCGCTGGCCGTCGCCCTGCGCGGCGTCGGGTGGGCGCCCTGCTTCCTCACCCTCGCCGTCCTGTCCGCCGTGACGTTCGGGCTGGTCTGGTGGCTGCTGCCGGGCGCCCCGCCACGGCGGATGGCCCACGGCGCCGCGGCCTGGCGGGCGATCCGGGTGCGGCTCACCCGCTCGGTGCGCGCGGCCTGGGCGGTGCCCGGCACCCGGGTCGGGTTCTGGACCCACTTCACCGGCACCTCGGCGACCACGGCGTTCGGCGTGCTCTGGGGCCAGCCCTACCTCGTCACCGCCGTGGGCATGACCTCGGAGACCGCGAGCCTCGTGCTGCTGCTCACGGTCGCGGTGTCGGCCGCGGGCGGCCCCACGCTCGGGGCGCTGCTGACCCGCCGGCCCGGCGTGCGGATACCCGTCGCCCTGGGCGTCGGGACGGTCACGGTGCTCGGCTGGCTGGTGGTGCTCGCGCCGGACCGACCGTCCGCGCCGGTGGTGGTCGTGGTGGTGGCACTCACCGCTCTCGGCAGCCCGTCGTCGATGATCGCCTTCGGCCTCGCCCGTGACTACAACGAGGGCACCGCGGTCGGCACGGCCACCGGCGTGGTCAACGCGGCGGGGTTCCTCGCCACGGTGGTCATCGCGCTCGGTGTGGGGATCGTCCTCACCGCGCTCGGCGGCCAGGACGCCGCGCACTTCCGGGTCGCGATGCTGGTGCTGGTGGCCGTGCAGGTCCTCGGCGTCGTGCAGCTGGTGCGGTGGTGGCGGCGCGCCCGGGCCTACCTGCTGGTGCGGCAGGCCCGCGGCGACGTGCTCCCGGTGCGGCTCCGGCACCGCCGCTGGCTCGATCACCCGATCGTGTGAGCACGACGACGTGGGAGTGCGAGACCCGGCGTGCGGCACACTGACCGGGTGAGTCCGCCCACCCGTCGCCCGGTCTGGGTGGCCGCGGTCCGGCGGTGGGGGTGGCGGGCGTACGCCGTCCCGCTCCTCGCCGTCGTCACCGTCCTGGTCCTGCTGCGCCCGAGCGGGAGCACCGCCGAGGAGTCCGCGGCCCCGCCGCCCGCGGCGCCCACCACCGGGGCCGCGGCCTCGACCGAGGTCCTCTCGGCCCCGCAGACCCTCGCCCCGGTGCCCGACACGCGCGACGCCACGATCTGCGCCACCAACACCGTCGCCCAGCACATCGTGGTGAGCATCAGCCAGCAGCACGCGTGGGCGTGCGACGCGCACCGGTTGCGGCTGTCGACCCCCGTCACCACCGGCGTGCCGGTGCCCGACCGCGAGACCCGGGTCGGCACCTGGACCGTCCAGGACAAGCAGACGAACCGTGACCTGGTCGGCCCGGGGTACGACGAGCACGTCGACTACTGGATGCCGTACGACGGTGACTTCGGCCTGCACGACGCCACCTGGCAGACGTTCGCGTTCGGCACCGCCGGGTGGCGCACCGACGGTTCGCACGGGTGCGTGCACCTGCCGCTCGACGCGATGGCCTGGGTCTACGGCTGGGCCCAGGTCGGCGCGACGGTGACGATCCAGGCCTGACCGCCCGGGCCGACCGTCACCGCGGGGCGACGGGTGTCGCCACCACCCGCAGGACCGCCGTGACCGCGACGCCCTGGTAGGTCGCCGTGACGGTGTACCGGCCGGGGAGGGCCGCGGTGCAGGTCGCGGCGGTGCACGACCCCCCGGCGCCGGTCGTGAAGGCGGCCGCGGTGGTGACCTTGCCGCGCGGGTTGCCGAAGGCGTCGTACGCACCCACCCCGTACGTCTGGGACGCGCCGGCCACGATCGTCGCCGTGGCCGGGCTGATCGCGAGCCGACTGGTCGCCGCCGCGACCACCGTGAGCTTCGCCGTCACCGCGACTCCGGAGTAGGTGGCGGTCACGACGTACACCCCGGCCTTCGTCGACGGCGTGCACACCCCTGCCGCGCACGACCCTCCGGCGAGGGTGAAGGTGGCCGCCGTGGTGACCTTGCCGCGCGAGTTGCCGAAGGCGTCGTACGCACCCACCCCGTACACCTGCGACGAGCCCGCCACCACCGTCGCCGTGGCCGGGCTGATCCCCAGCCGGGCGGTCGGCGCCGCCACCACCGTGAGCTTCGCCGCGACCGCCACCCCGGAGTAGGTGGCGGTCACCGCGTACACCCCGGCCTTCGTCGGCGGCGTGCAGACCGCCGCCGAGCAGGAGCCGCCGGCGACGGTGACGGTGGCCGCGGTGGTGACCTTGCCGCGGGAGTTGCCGTAGGCGTCGTACGCACCCACCCCGTACGTCTGCGACGCCCCCGCCACGATCGTCGCCGTGGCCGGGCTGATCGCGAGCCGACTGGTCGCCGCCGCCACCACCGTGAGCTTGGCCGTCACCGCGACCCCGGAGTAGGTGGCGGTCACGACGTACGCACCGGCCTTCGTCGACGGCGTGCAGGACGCCGCCGAACACGATCCGCCGATGACGGTGAACGTCGTCGCGGCCGTGACGTCGCCCAGGCGGTTGCCGAAGCCGTCGAAGCCCTCGACCGCGTAGACCTGCGATCCGCCGGCGGCGAGGGTCACCACCGCGGGTGACACCACCAACCGGGCGGGCGTGGCCGGCTCGACGGTCGCCGTGGCGGTACCGGTCGCCGCGCCGTCGGTGGCGGTGACGTCGTGCGGCCCCGCGACCGTCGAGGTGCAGGTCGCGGCGGAGCACGATCCCCCGCCGCCGACGGTGAACGCCGTCGCGGCCGTGACGTCGCCCAGACTGTTGCCGTAGGCATCGAACCCCTCGGCCGTGAACGCCTGCGCCGCACCCGCCGTGACGTCGACCGTCGCCGGCGACACGGCCAGGTGGTCCAACCCCGCGGGGACCACGGTCACCGTCGCGGTGCCGCCCGCCGCACCGTCGGCGCCGGTCACGGTGGCGGGCCCGGCCGAACCCCAGGTGCAGGTCGCCGCCGAGCACGACCCGGCGCCGTCGACCGTGAAGACGGTCGCGGCCGTGACGTCACCCCGACTGTTGCCGTAGACATCGAAACCCTCGGCCGTGAACGCCTGCGGTGCACCCGCCGTGACGATCCCGGCCGCCGGCGCCACCGTCAGGTGGTCCAGCTCCGCCGGGACCACCGTCACCGTCGCGGTACCGCCCGCCGCACCGTCGGTGGCGGTCACCGTGTGCGGACCGGCCACGGTGGAGGTGCAGGAGGTGTCGGTGCAGGAGCCCCCGTCGATCGCGAAGGTGGTCGCACCGGTGACGTCGCCGAGACTGTTGTCGTAGGCATCGAAACCCTCGGCCGTGTAGGCCTGCGACCCACCCGCGGCCACACCGGCCGTCGTCGGCGACACCACCACGTGGTCGAGCCCGGCCGGATCGACGGTCAGCGTCGCCGTGCCGGTGGCGACACCCGACGCCGTGCCGGCGGCGCCGGTCACCGTCTGGCTCCCGACGGCGGCCGAGGTGCACACCGCCGCGGCGCACGTGCCCCCGCCGATCGTGAACACCGTCGCCCCGGTGACGTCGCCGAGACTGTTGCCCTGGGCATCGAAACCCTCGGCCGTCACGGCCTGCGACCCACCCGCCGGGATGCTCGCCGCCGGCGTCGACACCACGAGGTGGTCCAGCCCGGCGGGGACGACCGTCACGCTCGCCGTGCCGGTCGCGGCGCCGTCGACGCCGGTCACCGACAGTGTCCCGACCACGGTCGGCGTGCACACGGCGTCGACGCAGGACCCGCCGCCGATCGTGAAGGCCGTCGCACCGGTGACGTCACCCAGACTGTTGCCCTGGGCATCGAAACCCTCGGCCGTGAACGCCTGCGCCGCGCCCGGGGTGAGGCTCGCCGTCGCCGGCGACAGCACGAGGTGGTCGAGCGGAGCCGCTCCGACGTCGGTCGCGTCACCGCACCCGGTGGACGCGGCCTCGTTGTCGCCGTCGCCCCCCGAGGCGGGCGGGCCCCCGGTGGTGGCGGGCCCCGGCGGGCCGCCCCCGCCCGCGG
>CAXUNA010000058.1:7681-11928 GCA_964252095.1 uncultured Jatrophihabitans sp.
CCGGCCGCGGCGGTCGGGGGCGGTCCAGCGGTAGGTGCCGGGACGCGTCGGCACGACAGCGCCGGAGTCGGCCGTCGCACCGCTGACGGCAGCCGGGCGGACGGCCACCGCCGGGCCGGCGCACGTGGCGTCGTCCGGGCCGAAGAGGGTGAAGGTGACCGTCCCGCCCGGTGCCGCACCACCACTCAGCGCGGCGGTGTCGGAGAGGGCGCCGCCCACCGACGTCGGCGCCGACGGTGTGGTGCCGACCGCCGGGGTCGCCTTCGCGTACGAGTACCGGTCCACCGGCGAGACCGCGCCGGTGCCGAACGACGAGGCCACGGTGACGTCGACCGTGCCGACGCCGCCCGCCGGGGCCACCGCGGTGAGCTGCGTGGCCGAGTCGACGGTGAACGTGGTCGCCGGGACCGCGCCGAACCGCACCGCGCCCACCCCGGTGAGGTCGGTCCCGGTGATCGTCACGCTCTGCCCACCGGCCGGCAGCCCGGAGGCGGGCGACAGCGCGGTCACGGCCGGGACGGCGCCCGAGTCGATCACCGACACCGAGTTGCCGCTCGCGTTCGCCACGAACACGGTGTGCGTGGACGGGTCCACCGCCACCCCGCGCGGGCTCGCCCCGACGGGCACCGTGGCCGTCACGGTGTTGGTCAGGCCGTCGACCACCGACACCGAGTTGCCGCTCGCGTTCGCCACGAACACGGTGTGGGTGGAGGCGTCGACCGCCACCGCGGAGGGGCTGCGCCCGACCGTCACGGTGGCGGTGACCTTGCGGGTCGTGCCCTGCAGCACCGACACCGAGTTGCCGCCGGCGTTCGCCACGTAGACCGTGTGGGAGGTCGGGTCGACCGCCACCCCCGACGGGCTCGCCCCGACCGCCACGGTGGCGGCGACGGCCCCGGTCGATCCCGTGATCACCGAGACCGCGTTGCCGCCCGAGTCGGCGACGTAGACGGCGTGGGTACCGGCGTCGACCGCGACCGCGCGCGGCAGGGACCCGACCGCGATCGTGCGCGCGAGCGCCCCGGTCGTGCCGCTGACCGTCGACAGGGCGTCGTCGCCGTAGTCCGCCACGTAGACCGCGTGGGAGGTCGGGTCGACCGCCACGCCCCACGGGTTCGTGCCGACCGCGACCGTGCCGGTGACCGTCCGGGTGCCGCCGTCGAGCACCGAGAGCGAGTTCCCTCCCGCGGCGTCGGTGTAGTTCGTCGCGTACACCGCATGGGTGTCGGGGTCGACCGCCACCGCCGACGGCGCCTTCCCGACCGCGACCGTTCCGGTCACGACGTAGCCGGTCGTCGCCGCCGACGCCGGGGCGGCGAGCACGACGGGGACGGCGAGCGACACGCCGACGGCAGCGACGGCGGCCACGGCGCTGCGGGCGCGGCAGGACAGGACTCGGTGCACGGGAGGACCTCACGGGTGGACACGCGGCACGGGCACGCGCGGAACGGCGAACGGAGCGGATCGGAAGCCGTCGGGGTGCCCGCAGTCAACACCGTCGGAAGCGTTTACACAACAGTGCCGCGTGATGTCGCACGTCACGCTGTGGGTGCCTCGTCTCCGACCGCGGAACCCGCGCGAGCTCGGGCCGGGGTCGTGCCGAGAAGGTCAGGTCGGACGCCGTGCCGTCCCGCCGGGGCGGATCCCGACCAACAGCCCTAACATTGATCTTCTCGGACACACGGGGCGCGCGACGATCTCGGGCACACGGGCGTGGAGCAGGTGGCGGCATGGCGGACGTCTCGTCGCGCTCCCGGTCGTCCCCGGAGGTGGTCCGGGCCACGACGTCGTTCGTCGGGCGCGAGGCCGAGCTGGCCGCCGCCGCCGACCTGCTGGCCGACGCCCGGCTGCTGACCCTGACCGGCGCCGGCGGCATCGGCAAGACCCGGCTCGCCCTGGAGTTGTCCGCCGATGTCGCGCCCCGCTACCGCGACGGGGTCTGGGTGGTCGAGCTCGGTGGCCTCCGCGCCGAGGACGACGTCGCCGAGGCGGTGGTCGCGGCCCTCGGGCTGACGAGCAGCACGACCCGGGACGCCCTGACCCAGCTGGTCGACGAGCTCGCCGACGCCGAACTGCTCATCGTGCTGGACAACTGCGAGCACCTGCTCACGACCGTCCGGCTCGTGGTGGTGGCGTTGTTGCGTTCGACCGCGCGGATCGACGTGCTCGCGCCCACTCGCGAGCCGCTGGGCATAGGCGGCGCGCGGGTCATCGGCATCGCGCCGTTGCGGGTGCCCGCCGCCGACGTCGTCATCGACGCCGACGCCGCCCGGGCGTTCCCGGCCGTCCGGCTGCTGGAGGACCGCGCGGTCGCCGCCAGCAGCGGGTTCACCCTCGACGACCACAACCTCGCGCCGATCGTGGCGATCGTGTCGCGGCTGGACGGCCTGCCACTGGCGATCGAACTCGCGGCTGTCCGGCTGCGGTCGCTGTCCGCGGCCGACCTGTTGCAACGGATCGGCGACCGGTTCGCGATGCTCAACCGCGGCAACGAGGCGGCCCTGCCCCAGCACCGCACGCTGCGGGCCATGGTGGAGTGGAGTCTCGACCTCTGCACCGTCACGGAGCGGAACCTGTGGGCCCGGATGTCGGTGTTCGCGGGCAGTGCGGACCTCGCCGCCGTGCTCGCCGTGTGCGACCACGACGTCAGCGCGGGAGCGCTGCTCGACGACCTCGACAGCCTCGTCGCCAAGTCCGTGGTCAGCATCGAGACGGTCGACGGCAGCACGCGGTACCGGCTGCTCGAGACCCTCGCCGAGCTCGGCCGCGAACAGCTCGCGGCGGGGGGCGACGCCGAGACCGTCCAGGGTCGGCACGCCACGCACTACCGCGGCGTCGCGCACCGCGGGGCCGAGCGCTTCTGGTCGCGCGACCAGGCGGCGGTCTCACGGGGACTGGTGGTCGAGCGGCTCAACCTGCGGCAGGCGTTCGAGCACCTGCTCGAGCACCGGGTCGAGGACGGACGGGCCGCCCTCGAGCTCGCGGCCGACCTGCGGACCCACTGGGTCAGCCTGTCCATGCTGCGGGAGGGCCGACGCTGGTTGGAGACCGCGCTCGCGGCGGTGCCCGACCCCTCGCCCGCGCGGGCCTGGGCCGTGTACGCCGCCATGTGGATCTCGGTCCTGCAGACCGACGGCGACGCCGTGGCCCGGCGGATGGCCGAGCTGGAACGAACCCTCGACACCGTCGACGAGGCGCCGTTGCGGTTCCGAGTCTCGATGTGGCGGGGGATCCTCGCCGTGCTCGAGGGCGACGCGGCCGACAACGTCGATCTGCTCGACCGCTGCGCTGCCTGGTTCATGTCGACGGACGACCCCGAGGGCGCGGTGGTGACGCACTGGGTGCTGATCATCGGACTCGCGATGGTCGGCCGGCACGACGAGGCGCGCGCCGTCGGCGAACGCGGCCTGCGGCTCGCGCTCGACCGGGGCGAGTGGGGCCAGTCGTACATGATGTGGGGCCGCGCCCACGCCGCCTGGGCCCGGGGGGACCACGCGGAGGCCATGGCGGCGTGTCGCCGCGGGCTGGCCACCAAGTACGACTACGGCGACTCCTACGGGATCGGGCTCGTGCTGGGCGTCCTGTCCGGTGCGTACCTCGACAGCGGCGTCCCCGTCCGCGCCGCCACCCTGCTCGGCATCGCCTCGCTGGCCTTCGACGCCGTCGGGACCGGCTTCGCCTCGCTCGGTGCGGGCGTCGGCGCCGCCTACCAGGACGTCGTGGCCCGCCCCCGCCTCACCCTCGGCGACGCCGCGTACCGCGCGGCGCACGACGTCGGCCGCCGGATGACGACCGAGCAGTCGCGGGCGTTCGTGCTCGAGCGACCGGCCGACCCGGCCGAGGTCGCGCCGTCCACACCCCACCCGAACCAGAACGCCGGGGAGGCCGACGGCCTCAGCCCCCGCGAGGTCGAGGTCGCGGGCCTGGTGGCACGCGGCCTCAGCAACCGGGCCGTCGCCGAGGAGCTGGTGCTCTCCCACCGCACCGTCGAGGGCCACGTCGAGCGGATCCTCGCCAAGCTCGGGTTCCGCAACCGCGTCGAACTCGCCGCGTGGGTGGCCGGGGGCTCGGCGACGGCGCCGGGCTCCGAGCGGCCGGGCGACACGCTGCGCCGCGACGGGCGCTGAGACGCGCCGTCCGGGTAGCCGGCACCCGTCCTCACGGCGGGGTGTTTCCACCCGATGTGCGCAGGACAGGTGGTTCCACACTGTTCCCACGACGGCGTGCCGTCGACGTACAGGTCGTGG
>CAXUNA010000059.1:0-10380 GCA_964252095.1 uncultured Jatrophihabitans sp.
GCAACAGCGAGCTCGCGGCCGACCCGCGGATCCGGAAGGACTACTCGGTCCTGAGCCGGGCGCTCCTCTCGGGCGCGACCGGCCAGCTCCGCAACAAGGCGACCACGGCCGGCAACCTGCTGCAGCGGACCCGTTGCCCGTACTTCTACGACACGGCCGCGCCCTGCAACAAACGCGCGCCGGGCTCCGGCTGCTCGGCGCTGGAGGGCTTCAGCCGCATCCACGCCGTGGTCGGCGTCAGCGAGCGCGCGCTGGCCACGGACGCCGACGTGGTGGTCGACGACCTGCGGGCGGTGCGCTGGTCGGCCGGCGGCCTGGTCGTCGACGAACCGGCCGCGTTGCGGATCGGTCCCCGCTGACGGCGGAACCGGTCACCCGCTGACGTCCCCGGCCCGCCACGCACAGGCAAGCATCACGGGCGAGTACGCGCGAGACCGTGCACGACGCCGGAGAGGCAGGCCGTGAAGGTGACGTGCGGGTCGTCCTGCTCGAACGCGGTGAAGGCGGCCGCGATCAGGGGATAGGTGTCCGCGCCGGGTGGAACGTCGTCGCCCGGGTGGTCGGCCTGTTCCTCGAGCACCCAGCCGACGACGAAGCGGGAGATGGCCACGGTCACCCGCGCCGCTCCGGCGGCGGTGAACCCCAGGCGTCCGAGGGCGTCGAGCTGCGCCTCGACGCCGGGGTACTGCGCGGCGGGCGGTCGGGAACCCGCGTGGATGCGGGCGCCGTCACGGCGCGACAGCAGGACCCGGCGGAAGAGCTCGGCCCGCGCCACGAGCCACTGCTCGACGGCCTTCGCGCTCGGTCGGGACGCGAGGGCCGCGAGGGAGGCCGCCGCGTCGGGCAGCTCGCGGACCATCGCCTCGGCCATGGCCTCGACGAGGTCGCTCTTGCCCCGGAAGTGCCAGTACAGGGCCGGTGACTGCACGCCGAGGCGCTCGGCGAGCAGGCGCGTCGACAGCCCGTCGAGGCCGACGTCGTCGACGAGGTCGAGCGCCGTCGCGACGATCCGATCCCGGTCGAGTCCCACCCGCGCCATGACAGCAGACCTTATCAGCGCTAAGGTCGAGCTCATGCTTATCAACGATAAGGACGTGGACGTCGTCGTGGTCGGAGCAGGGCCGGTCGGACTGTTGCTCGCCGCGGAACTGGCCCTGGGCGGCGCCCGGGTGACGGTGCTCGACCGGCTGACCGAGCAGGCCGACACCATCAAGGCCGGGTCGATCAACGTGGCCAGTGCCGAACTGCTCGGCCGTCGCGGCCTGCTCGAGGACCTGCGCACGGCTCAGGCGAGCATGGTCGCGAGCATCGCCGCGGCTTCCGGCGGCGCCCACGCCGCCCAGATCGCCGCGATGGCCAGGCGAGGCGTGCGGGCCGCGCACTTCGCCGCGATCCCGCTCGACGCCACCCTCGCCGACGACGACGACCCGCGACTGGCCGGGCACCTCGAGGCCGTCGACGGCACCGTCGTCCCGCAGCGTGCGGTCGAGCGGGTGCTGGCCGGGTACGCCGACCGACTCGGGGTGCAGGTCCGCCGTGGGGTGTCGTTCGCCGGTTACACGGAGGACGCCGACGGCGTCACGGTCGAGACCGATCGCGGTCCGGTGCGGGCGACGTGGCTGGTCGGGTGCGACGGCGGCCGCAGCGCGGTGCGGCATGCCGCGGCCTTCGAGTTCCCCGGCACCGATCCGGAGATCACCGGCCGGCAGGCCGTGGTCGACCTCGCGGACGACACCGGTCTGCGTCGCGGGTGGAACTGGAGCACGCGCGGGGTCTCCTGCTACGGCCCCACGCCGGGTCGGGTCCTGACCGTGGAGTTCGGCGGTGCGCCGACGGACCGCGACACCCCCGTCACCGCCGCCGAGGTGCAACAGTCGCTGCGCCGCGTCACCGGCGTCGACCTCGAGGTCACCGCCCTGCGCGGTGCGGCGACACGGTGGACCGACAACGCCCGGCAGGTCGTCACCTACCGCCGGGGACGGGTGCTCCTCGCCGGGGACGCCGCCCACGTCCACTCGCCGTTCAGCGGTCAGGGACTGAACCTCGGCCTCGGCGACGCGATGAACCTCGGCTGGAAGCTCGCCGCGGTCGTCACGGGGCGATCGCCCGCCTCGCTGCTCGACACCTACACCGACGAACGACACCCGGTCGGGGCCTGGGTGCTCGAGTGGACGCGGGCCCAGATCGCGTTGATGCGCCCGGACGTCAAGGTCGGTGCACTGCGGGCGGTCGTGGCCGATCTCGTGCACAGCCGTGACGGCATGACGCACATGGTCGCCGAGATCTCGGGCGTGGCCCGCCGGGTTCTCGTCGACGACGCCCACCCCGTGGTGGGCCGCACCGTGCCCGATCTGGTCCTCGACGACGGCCGACCACTGCGCGACGCGTTCACCACCGGACGGTTCGTCCTGCTCAGCCCCACCGATGCGACGGAACTCGCGCGCCCCTGGGCGGACCGCGTCGACACCGTCCGGTGCCGCGACCACGACCCGTTGTTGATCCGGCCGGACGGCGTCGTCGCCTGGGCCGGTAACACCACGCCGGACCCCGACGGCGTGGTGTGCACACTGCAACGGTGGATCGGTCCCGCGCACCGACCGCAGCGGGTGGGGGGATGACGCCACGGGGGCCTCGACCCGGGCAGGGGTGGGCGCCCTCCGTCAGCGGGGGAGGAGTCCGAACAGCACGAGCCGCATCACCGACACCAGCTCGTCGGCGAGATCGAACGGCGTGGGTTCGGTGGCGATCCACGCGCTGAGCGTGGCGAAGTAGGCGGTGGCGAGCAGCCGACCGGCGAGCTCCGCGTCCAGGTGGGCCGGCAGGTGACCGTCGGCCTGCGCGCGCCGCAGCAGTTCCGCCAGCTCGTGCGCGAGGGCGGGATTGCCCAGCACGTTGGTGGTGTGGATGGCCGCGCCCATGAGGGCGACGGTCTCGGCCCGGGTCCGGGTGCTGACCTTGGCGAGCTCGACCATGTACCGCTCGAGGATCTCGGCGACCGAGTGGTCCTCGAGGTGCTCGGCGTAGATGGCCTCGAGCGCGCGGTGGCGCCGCCGCGCGCTCCACTCGTCGAGGAACGCGGTCTTGCGCGCGAAGTGGTTGAACACCGTGGCCCGGGCGACGTCGGCCCGGTCGGCGATGTCGTCCATCGTGGTGCTGTCGAAGCCCTTGTCGATGAACAGGGCGACCGCGGCGTCGTAGACCTGGTTCCGGCGCTGCTCCCGGCCGCGCGTGCGGCGGTCCGGAGGTGCGGCGACGACGGTCGGCGCGGCTTCGGAGGACATGACGCTCAAGTAGACCACCCAGGAAATCCGTCCTTGACGACGTGCTCGCGGTGTCCTAGCTTACAGCCAACCTAGACCGCAGTCCAAAGACGGACTGCAGTCCAGATTGGAGCAGGGACATGCGACTGGTGACGTTCGAGGCGGGATCGACCACGCCACGGTTCGGGGTGCTCGACGGCGAGACCGTCGTCGAGCCCGGGCCGGTGCTGCAGGCCGAGGCGCGGCAGCGGGCGGGGGAGACGGCGGCGGGGCGCGCGCCCGAGGTCGCGACCGAGATGGTCGCGTTCTTCGAGAGCGGTGACGCCGGGCTCGACCACGCGCGGCGGGCGCTGGAGACCGCCCGGGCGTGGCAGGAACGCGCCGCCACCCTCACCGACGCCGCTGGGGGCCGTGTGGTCCACGCGGCGGGCGACGTCCGCCTGCTCGCGCCGGTGCCACGGCCGCGCCGGGTGCGCGACTACCTCACCTACACCGAGCACGCCGCGGGGTCCGGCCTCGCGGTGCCGCCGGCGTTCGAGGCCATGCCGATCTGTTACAAGTGCAACGTCGAGACCATCGTCGGGCCCGACGTGCCGCTGCTGTGGCCGTCGTACACCGACCAGCTCGACTTCGAACTCGAACTCGGGTTCTTCACCTCCGGCGGTGGCCGCAACCTCACGCCCGAGCAGGCGCAGCACCGGCTCGCCGGCGTGACGATCTTCAACGACGTCAGCGCCCGCGACATCCAGTTCTTCGAGATGAGCCTGACCATCGGCCCGTCGAAGGGCAAGGACTTCTGCACCGCCATGGGCCCGTGCGTGCTGACGATGGACGAGGTCGACGAGTGGTCGATCGACATGAGTGCGCGGGTCAACGGCGAGGTGTGGGCGTCGGGGAGCACGAAGGAACGGCAGTTCTCCTTCGCCGAGGTGCTGGCCTGGGCGTCGCTCGACGAGGAGGTCCACCCCGGCGAGTTCTTCGGGCTCGGCACGGTCGGCGGCGGTTGCGGTCTCGAGCTCGACCGGTGGATCCAGCCGGGCGACGTCGTCGAACTCGAGGCGTCGGGCGTGGGCGTGCTGCGCAACGTGGTCGGGGACAAGCAGGTGCGGCCCGACGGCGCCGGGGTGGCGAGCTACCGCGGGTCGCCGGCCGTGCACGTCGACCATGGCTGACACCGTCGGCGGGCTGCTGCGCCGGCACGCGGCGGATCCGGGCCGCGTCTTCCTGGTCCTCGACGACGGTCTCACGGTCACGTACGCCGAGCAGCTGGACCGCAGCCGGCAAGCCGCGGCCGGACTGCGTCGGCGCGGCGCACACCGCGGCGACCGGGTCCACGTCCAGCTGGCGAACTGCCGTGAGTTCTTCGACGTCTGGTTCGCCACCGCGCTGTCCGGCACGGTGCTGGTGCCCACCGGCCCGCAGTCGTCGACCGACGAGCTGCTGCACGTGCTCGCCGACGCCGCCCCGGTGGTGTCGCTGCGCACGCCCGCCGACGTCGACGATCTCCGGTCGGGTGACGAGCCGGCTGCGGTCGACGACGTCGAACCCGGTGCCGTGGCGGCCATCCTCTACACGTCCGGTACGACCAGCCGCGCCAAGGGCGTGATGGTCACCGACGCGAACTACGTCGCGGTCGGCCGGGCCGTCGCGGACCACCTCGACGTCACCGCCGCCGACCGGTGGTTGGTCGCGCTGCCGTTGTTCCACGCCAACGCCCAGTACTACTGCACGATGTCGGCACTGGTGCAGGGTGCATCGATCGCACTGGCCCCGAAGTTCTCGGCCAGCGGCTGGGGTCCGCGCGCCCGGGCGGCCGGCGCCACCCTCGGGAGTCTGTTCGCCGCGCCGGTCCGGATGATCCTGGCGAGCCCGGAGCAGGAGCACGACGCCGACAACCGGCTGCGCAGCGTGCTGTTCGCGCAGAACCTCAGCACCACCGACGCCACCGCGTTCGAGCGCCGGTTCGACACCCGGCTGGTGCAGCTGTACGGCATGACCGAGACGGTCCTGCCGCCGACCATGAACCCGGACGACGCGACCCGTCGGTGGGACAGCATCGGTCGACCGTTGCCCGGTGTCACCGTCGACCTGGTCGACGAGCAGGGTGCCACGGTCGACGGAGCGGGCACCGGCGAACTGCGCATCGGCGGGCGGCCGGGGGAGACGCTCGCGGCCGGGTACTGGCACCACCCCGACGTCACCGCGGAGACGTTCACCGGCCGCGGGCTGCGCACCGGCGACCTCGCCCGCCGCGACGACGACGGCTTCCTGTATTTCGTCGACCGCAGCAAGGACATGATCAAGCGCGCCGGCGAGAACGTCTCCGCCGGTGAGATCGAACGGGTCGCGGGCGACCACCCCGCGGTCGCGGAATGCGCCGCCATCGCAGTTCCCGACCCCGTCAAAGACGAGGCGATCCTGCTCGTCACGGTCGTCCGTGAGGGCGGGCAGCTCACCGCGGGCGACCTGCTGGGTTGGTGCGCCGCGCGGCTCAGCCCGTTCAAGGTCCCGAGTTCCGTCGTGTTCGTCGACGCCCTGCCGCGCACCAGCGTCGGCAAGATCCGCAAGGCCGCCCTGCGTTCCCTGCACGAGAGCGCCGCGTCACCCACTCGCTAGTCCCACTCGCTGCACCGCAGCAGCACACACCCGGAGGACAGCATGACCGCACCATCCGTCACCTCGAGCGGCACCCGTTGGGCCATGCTCGCGCTCATCAGCGCAGGCTTCATCGCCCTCACCCTCAACTGGTTCGACGTCGCCGCCGCGTTCCCGCTGATCGGCGCCGAGTTCAAGGTGGGCCTGGGCTCGCTGAGCTTCCTGATCTCGCTGTTCATCGTCGGGTACGGGCTCGCCCACGTACCGGGCGGCATGCTCGCGACGGCCATCGGCATGAAGAAGACGTTGGTCATCGGCCTGGTCGTGCAGGGGATCGCCGGCGTCATGTCCGGGCTCTCGTACTCCTACACCGAGCTCGCCTGGTTCCGCGTGGTGAGCGGCCTGGGCGGCTCGATCTTCATCGCCGTCGGGTTCGCCGCGGTGATCGTGTGGTTCCACGACCGCCAGGTGACCCTCGCGCTCGGCATCTCCGGTGGCGCCGCGTTCAGCGCCGGCGCGGCCTTCGCGCTCTACGTGTGGATCTACCTGCAGCGGGCGACCAGCTGGCACACCTCGCTGATCCTCGCGGGCGTCTTCGAGCTGGTCGTCGCCGTCGCGACGCTCCTGTGGTTCCGCACGCCGGCCGACGCCCCGGCGCTCGCGGGTGCGAAGTTCGACCGCGCGGCGATGCGCGCCGCGGTGGGCAGCCGTGACCTGTGGGTCTACGGCATCGCGCTGCTCGGCGCCTACGGCGCGTACTTCACGACCTCGCAGCTGTTCACCGAGTACGCCATCCTCGAACGGGGATTCGACGCCTCGCTCGGCGGTCTGCTGTCCGCGATGATCGCGCTCGCCGGCATCCCGGGCAGCATCGCGGGCGGGTACCTCGCGGACCGCAGCCACAACCTGCGGGCGTTCGTCGTCGGGTCGCTCGTGATCGTCGCCGGCCTGCTGGCGCTCATCCCGGTGGTCTCGACCGGCTGGCTGTGGGTGCTCGGCATCGGCATCGGCTTCTTCCTGATCTTCGGGTTCGCCGCGTGGTCGGCCGTGCCGTCGCGGGTGAGCAGGATCCGGCACGAGTACGTCGGCACCGCCACCGGCCTGATGCTGACCCTCGCGGCCGTCGGGGGGTTCTTCGTGCCGATCATCTTCGGCCACGTGGTCCCGCACACCAGCTTCGACACCGGCTGGATCTTCCTCGCGATCGTCAGCGTGGTCTTCGCCCTGGTCGGCCTGCTCGGACGTAACCCCGCCCAGGCCTCGGTGAGCCGCATCCCCGCGACGCCGAGCGCCGCCACGCCCGCCGCGGCCGACGCCGCGACGGTCTGAGAGGAGCCGACGATGACGTCCTCGCTCGACATCCCCTACACCCGCGGCCTGCACACCCTCGGCGCCCACACCCACGCCTGGCTCGTCCCCGACGGCACGTGGGGGTGGAGCAACGCCGGCCTCGTCACCGGCGAGGGTGAGTCGCTGCTGGTGGACACGCTGTTCGACCTCGCCATGACCCGCGAGCTGCTCGCCGGGCTGGCACCGGTCACGGCCGACCGTCCGATCCGCACCCTGGTGAACACCCACGCCAACGGCGACCACTGGTTCGGCAACGAGCTCCTGGCCGGCGCCGAGATCATCGCCTCGACCGCGACGGCCGAGGAGATGGCGGGCAACGGCCCGGACCTGCTGCTCGGGCTGCTCGACCAGCCCGGCCCGCTGGGCCGCTTCGCCAACCACATCTTCGAGCCGTTCGACTTCACCGGCATCACCCCGACCGTCGCCACCCGCACGTTCGACGGTGAGGTGACCATCGACGTCGGGGGCACCGAGGTGCAGGTCATCGCGCTCGGGCCCGCGCACACCGCCGGCGACAGCGTGGTGTTCGTGCCCTCGGAACGGGTGCTGTTCGCCGGCGACCTGCTGTTCATCGGCGGCACCCCGATCAGCTGGGCGGGGCCGATCTCGAACTGGGTCACCGCGTGCGACCGGATGCTCGCGCTCGAGCCGGAGTTCGTGGTGCCCGGACACGGCCCGGTCGTCGCGGCCCAGGACATCCACCAGGTGCGCGACTACCTGGTGTGGGTGCAGGAGGAGGCGCAGGCCCGCTACGACAAGGGGATGTCGCCCGAGGACGCCATGCGCGACATCAGCCTCGGCCGCTTCGCCGAGCTCGACGAGCACGGCCGCATCGCCCAGAACGTCCTCGCCGTCTACTACGAACTCGACCCGACGCTCGAGCGGGTCGACACCCGCGAGGTCTTCCGCCGGATCGCCGAACTCGAAGGGTTCACCGCATGAGTGCCAGCACCGCCGACGTCCGCACCGCCCCGCCGATCGTCACGGAGGTGAGCGACGGCGTCTTCGCCTACGTGCAGCCCGACGGCACCTGGTGGATCAACAACACCGGCTTCCTCGTCGGCCGCGCGCGCGCCGCGGCCGTCGACGCGTGCGCCACCGCGGCCCGCACCCGCGGTCTGCTGGCGGCGCTCGCGAAGGTGACGCCGGCGCCGGTGCGGACGCTGGTGAACACCCACCACCACGGCGACCACACGCACGGCAACAGCCTGTTCGCGGACGCTACGATCGTCGCCCACGAGCGCACCCGGGAGGAGATCCTCGCGGAGGGCAAGCCCGGCACCAGCGCGTTGATCACGAGCGGGACGTGGGAGCCGGTCGCGTGGGGGGAGCTGGAGGTGGCGCCGCCGTTCCTCACCTACGAGAGCGGTGTCGACCTCTGGGTCGACGACCTCAAGTGCGAGATCCGACACGTCGGCACGCCGGCGCACTCCACGAACGACTCGATCGTGTGGATCCCCGAGCGGCGGGTGCTGTTCGCCGGCGACCTGTTGTTCAACGGCGGGACCCCCTTCCTGCTCGCGGGTTCCGTCGCCGGGGCGCTGGAGGCGGTGCACGGCCTGAAGTCTCTCGACGTCGAGACGATCGTGCCGGGGCACGGGCCGGTCACCGGGGTCGAGGTGATCGACGACGTGCTGGCCTACCTGCAGTTCGTCACCGACCTCGCCGCCGGTGCCGTCGCCTCGGACACCTCTCCGCTCGACGCGGCGCTGTCGTGCGACCTGGGCCGGTTCGGGGAGCTCACCGACGCCGAGCGGTTGGTCGGCAACCTGCACCGCGCCATGGCCGAACTGCGCGGCGCCGAACGGGGTGCGGCGATCGACTTCGGTGCCGCGCTCGCCGACATGCGCGCGTACAACGGCGGAGCGCCGCTGACCTGCCTGGCGTGAGCGTCGCCGCGAGCCGATTCAGGGGCGGACGTGGGCCGTCTGCGGCGACGTGGGGTGGACGCGCGCGGCCCCGTCGTGCTCAGGTGGTCGAGGACCGGCCGAAGCAGGTCGCCCGGCGACGACCGTGACGCCCGTCGGCGAACCGGCTCCGACGCGGGATGATCGCGGCGGGACAGTGTCACGCGCACGAGGAGGACATCGATGACCGAACGCCCGGCGCCGTTGCACGTCGGTCCGGTGATCGCCGTCGGCGACCTCGACCGGTCGCGGCGGTTCTACGAGGACCTGCTGGGGCTCGACGGCGAGGCGACACCCGGCGGGTGGGTGGTCCGTGCCGATGACGACACGGTCATCTACCTGTTGCCGGACGTGCCCCACGCCGGGAGTGCCGAGTGGCCCGTGGCGAGCTTCCGGGTCGACGACCTGCGCCCCGTCGTGCGCGAGTACCGCCGCCGCGGGGTCCCGTTCCTCGGGGTCGACGACCTGCCGTTCGACCTCGACGACGACGGCATCTCGGTGACCGACGCGATGCAGGTGGCGTGGATGCGTGATCCCGACGGCTCGGTCCTCACCCTGTTCTCGCTGCAGGCCACGGACTGACATCGGAGCGGCCGCACGGCCGCACGGCCGCACGGCGGCGCCGCGGGGATCGGGGTCAGGTGGTCTCGATGTCCGAGAACAGCAGCTTCAGGCCCGCGTCGCCGAGGCCGATGAGCGTGGGGAACAGTGCGCCGGCTTCAGGGGTGGTGACGGCGTGGCTGGCGGTGTCGTAGTCGGGGAAGTAGAGGTCGAGCATCCGGTAGGCCGGGGTGGGGGAGCCGTCCTCCTTGGGCCAGACCTTCGAGGTCTCGATGCTCTGCAGACCGGGGAGTTTCTTCGCCAGCTCGACCACGCCGTCGGCCCAGGCGGCGTCGAAGGCGGCGGGGTCGGCAGGGTTGTCGTAGATGGCGGTGATCTTGGTGGGCACGGTGCACTCGTCTCGGTAGGAGGGACCCCGTGCGGACCGGCGACGACCGCACGCAGGAGCTGCAGCGCCAGCTTGCCCGACGGCGCGGGCCTCATCAACGGCGGTGGCGCGCGGCGGGAACGTCAGGGGCGCGGCAGCAGGTCGGCGAGGACGTGTTCGGCCCGGGCGGCCGTCGCGTGGTCGTCGTGCACCAGCGCGAGCGCGCGGGCGCGGGTGGCGCCCTGCGCTGCTCGCGTCCGGTCCCCGGCACGCGTCAGCATCTCGGCCAGGGAGACGCTGGTGCGTGCCTGCTGGGCGTCGCAACCACCGTCCGCCCACG
>CAXUNA010000059.1:10390-11853 GCA_964252095.1 uncultured Jatrophihabitans sp.
GTGCACCAGGTGCCGGAACACCAGCTCGGTGTCGCGGCGCACGGCGGCGGCGGCACGTCCGACGACGAGCAACGACTTCGCCGACCCGACCCGGGCCTGCAGCGCGCCGATGCGGTCGCCGGCCCGGTCGAACGCAGCGACCGCGTTCTCCGCAGCAGCGAGTGACAGTTCGCCCTCGCCGAGCCGGTCCAGGGCGGCGGCGGCGTACGTCTCGGCCCAGGCCAGCTGCGCCTCGTCGTCGACCGACCGGGCGAGCTCACCGGCGCGGCGGGCGAGGTCGAGCGCGGCCGCCGGGTCGCGGGCGATCTCCTCGACCCAGGCGAGGTAGTTGGTGTGGGTCGCCTCGAGCGAGCGGTCGCCGAGCCGTGCCGCGGCCTGCCGCGCGAGGTCGAAGACCTCGAACCACTCGCTCCAGAACGGGACGAGGTCGCTGTACCAGTGCATCGCTTCGGCGACCTCGAGGACGGTGTGGTCGGCTCCTCCCGCTGCCGCGGCCCGGAACGCGGCGAACCAGTTCGCGCGTTCGGCGTGCAACCACTGCCGCGCGAGGTCGCGGTCGCCCACGGGGGCTCTCGTCGGTGGCGGCGGGACATCGGGCCGCGGGGGTTCGAACCAGCGGCCGGCGTCGGTGGCGGTGACCAGCAACCAGTTGTGGTGACGCGACCGGGCCAGCTCGGTGGCCCGTGCGCCGTCGTCGCGGTGGAGACGGTGCACGGCGAACAGCCGGAGCAGGTCGTGGAACGCGTGACGTCCGTCCGGCGTCGCGATCAGCAGTCCGAGCTCGACCAGGTCGTCGAGGACGTCGTCGACCACGTGCTCGGGCAGTTCGGTGAGCACCGACGCCGCGGTGACGCTCCAGGACGGGCCGTCGACCAGGCCCATCCGCCGGAAGACGAGTTGTGCGGCGGGCCGTAGCTGGGCGTAGCTCACCTCGAACGCCGTCTCGACCTCGACGTCGCCCGCCCGCAACCGGCCCAGACGTGACGACTCGTCGGCGAGCCGGTCGATCATGGTCTGCACCGTCCACCCCGGCCGGGAGAGCAACCGGTTCGCCACGAGGCGCAGCGCGAGCGGGAACCGCCCGCACACCTGGGCCAGGTCGTCGAGGCTGCGGTGGGAACCGGCGTGGTCGTCACCGAGGACCTCCGCGAGCAGCAGCTGGGCATCGGAGCCGTTCATCGGGTTCAGGCTGAACCGCTGTGCCGCGTCGAGGCCACCGAGGGCACGCCGGCCGGTCACCAGGACGGTGGTCCCGCCGTGGTGGCGCAGCAGCGGCCGGACCTGCGCCTCGTCGTGGGCGTCGTCGAGGACGAGCAGGCCGTGCCGGGTACCCAGCAGGTCCGCCAACGCCGCGAACCGGTCCTCGGCCGCACGGGGCAGGTCGCGGTCACCGGCGCCGTGTGCACCGAGCAACTGACCCGCGACGGTGCCGGGCGCGAGCGGCGCCCCGCTCTGGCCGCCCA
>CAXUNA010000060.1:0-11197 GCA_964252095.1 uncultured Jatrophihabitans sp.
GCTGCCGACCGTGCCGGCCGCGAACAGGCCGACGCCGAGCGGACCGACGGTGGACAGCGACGCGAGCCCCAGTTCGCCCGCGGCGGACGGCAACGGGACGCTCGAGAACGTCGGCGGCGTGCCGAGGGTGGTCCACCGCGAGGGCGGCCACGCGATCAGCACCGCCTTGCCGATGACGTTGTCCACCGGCACGGTCGACTCGGTCGCCTCCTGGGACGACCCGTCGGCGCACACCGGATGGTCGGGGGCCGGTGAGTCGCCGCAGTTGTAGCGGGAGTCGGCGGAGTTGTTGCGGTGGTCGCCCATGACCCACAACCGGTTCTTCGGCACCGTGACCGGGCCGAAGGGCAGGGCCGCGTAGTCCCCCGAACCGGCGTCGACGAACGTGTAACTCGCATCGTCCAGCGAGGTGAACTTGCCGGTCGGGCCGTCGTCACTGACCTCGACGTTGCCGTTCGCGTCGCAGCACTTGACGGTCTGGCCGCCGATCGCGATGACCCGCTTCACCAGGTCGGACTCGTCGGGCGGGACCACGCCCACCAACTGGCCGAACCAGCGCACGCCCTTGACGACCGGGTTGGTCGACCTCGCGCCACCGAGCGTCTCGTCGGGCCAGGTCGACGGCGCCTTGAACACCACGATGTCGCCGGGGTGCGGGTCGCGGAAGACCGTGTAGACGGGCTTGTTCACGATGATCCGGTCGCCGCTGCAGCCCTCGCAGCCGTGCAGCGTCTTCTCCATCGACGCCGACGGGATGTAGAAGGGCTGGATCAGGAACGTCTTGACCAGGATCGCCACGACGATCGCCACGACGATGAGCACCGGCAGCTCCCACCAGGGAGCCTTCTTCCGCTTGACACCGGCCGACTTCGCCGCCTTGCGACGGCCGCGACGACTGGTCGGGACGACGGTGTCGGTGGCGGTGCTGTCGGCGTCGACCGTCTCGGCCGTGCCCGGTTCGTCGTCGCGCACGCGGTCCAGTCCTACCGGCTCGGACGAGCGACGGGGACGTCCGCCGCGTTCCGGAGCGATGTCGGGATCGCCGACGAGCTTGCGGCGTCGGTGTGACGCGGCGGACGGCATCCGACGATTGTCACACGGCCCCACTCACCGGCAGATCGGGTGATCAGCGGGAGACGGGCTCGCGCTTCTCCTTGATCTTGGCGGCCTTGCCGCGCAGGTCGCGGAGGTAGTACAGCTTCGCGCGGCGGACGTCGCCACGGGTGACGACCTCGATCTTCTCGATGATCGGGGTGTGCACCGGGAAGGTGCGCTCCACGCCGACGCCGAAGCTGACCTTGCGGACCGTGAAGGTCTCCCGGAGGCCACCACCCTGGCGTCGGATGACGACGCCCTGGAAGACCTGGACACGCGAGCGGTTGCCCTCGACGACGCGCACGTGCACCTTGAGGGTGTCGCCGGCACGGAAAGCGGGGACGTCGTCGCGCAGGCTGTCGGCGTCCAGGGCATCCAGGGTGTTCATCGCTGCCTTCTCGTAGATGATCGAAGCGTCCTTGCCACGCCTGCTGGGGCGCGGCCGTACCCGCGGAGAACGTGCGGGAGCCGCGTGCCACGCAGTGGGCAACCACGCCATGGTGCCACATCAGGCCGGTCGGATCGAACCGGCCCCGTCGGCGTCGGGCCCGGCGAGCAAGTCCGGGCGGCGTTCCCGGGTGAGGTCCCGCCCCCGCTCGGCGCGCCAGGCGGCGATCCGGCCGTGGTGTCCTGACAGCAGCACCGGCGGCACCTCCAGGCCCCGCCAGACGGGCGGTTTCGTGTACGGCGGCGTCTCGAGGATGCCGTCGGCACCGGCGCTGAACGAGTCGTGCACGGCGGAGTCGGCGTTGCCCAGCACGCCCGGCAGCAGCCGGACGACGGCCTCCAGCGTCGCGAGCACCGCGACCTCCCCCCCGCACACCACGACGTCGCCGAGGCTGACCTCGACGACCTCCATCCGGCGCGCGGCGTCCGCGGTGACCCGGGCGTCGATGCCCTCGTAGCGGCCGCACGCGAACACCAGCCAGGGCCGGGCGACGAGCTCGGCCGCGAGCGCCTGGTCGAGCCGCCGGCCGGCCGGGGTCGGGACGACGAGGGTCGGCTGTCGCTGTCCGTCCGCGGGGGCGATCGCGTCGAGGGCCCGGCCCCACGGCTCGGCGAGCATCACCATGCCGGGGCCGCCGCCGTACGGGGAGTCGTCGACGGTGCGGTGGACGTCGTCGGTCCACTGCCGCAGGTCGTGCACCGCGAGCTCCACGGTGCCGCGCTCGATCGCCCGGCCGGGCAGCGAGAGCCGTAGCGGGGCGAGGTAGTCCGGGAAGATCGTGACGACGTCGACCCTCAGCACCGCACTCACAGCTCGAACAGCCCCTCGGGTGCGTCGACCACGACGCGCCGGGCGGCGAGGTCGACCCGCGGGACGATGACCGAGACGAACGGCACCAGGTGCTCCCGGCCGTCGTGCGTGACGACCAGCCGGTCACCTCCGGCGCCGTGCTCGACGCCGGTCACGGTGCCGAGCGGCTGACCCGCCGGGTCGATGACGTCGAGACCGACGAGGTCGGTGTCGTAGAAGTCGTCGGGGTCGGCCAGGGCCGGCCGCGCGGCGGCGGGGACGAACAGGTTGGTCCGGCGGGCCGCCTCGGCGGTGTCGCGGTCGTCGATGCCGTCGAACCGGACGACGAGCTTCGCGCCCTGCCAGCGCGACGACGTGACGGTCAGCGGCCCGCGCTCGGCCGGGTCGGTGACGAGCACCGACCCGACCGCGAAGCGCAGGTCGGGGTCGTCGGTCCAGCTGACGATCGTCACCTCGCCGCGGACACCGACCGCGGCGCCGATCGCGCCGACGGCGACGAGGTCGCCGTCCGCTGCCGGGCTGCGCTCAGCGGCCATCCGTGTCGAGGACGTCGACGCGCACGCCCTTGCCCCCGACGCCGTGGACCACCGAACGCAGGGCCTTCGCGGTGCGGCCGCTGCGGCCGATCACCCGGCCGAGGTCCTCGGGGTTGACCCGGACCTCGAGCCGCTGGCCCCGGCGACCGCCCACCATGTCCACCCGGACGTCGTCCGGGTGGTCGACGATGCCGCGGACCAGGTGCTCGAGGGCCTCTTCCAGTGCCGTCAACTCGCCGACTCGTCAGCCGAGTCGGTGGAGTCCGCCTTGGGGGCGGCCTTCTTCTTCGGGGTGGTGGCGCCGGAGGTGTCGGCCGCCGCGCCGCCACCGAGCTCGGCGAGCGCGAGGTCGTAGCGCTCCCGGCGGGTCTGCTTCGCGGCCGCGAACTTCATCGGCTCGGGAGCGGGCAGGCCCTTGAACTTCTGCCAGTCGCCGGTGACCTTGAGCAGCGCCTCGACGGCGGCGGTCGGCTGTGCGCCGACGCCCAGCCAGTAGGCGGCGCGGTCGGCCTGGATCGAGATGATCGAGGGGTCGTTCTTCGGGTGGTACTCCCCGATCGTCTCGATGCTGCGGCCGTCGCGCTTGGTGCGCGAGTCGGCGACGACGATGCGGTAGTGGGGGTCGCGCATCTTGCCCAGGCGCGTGAGCTTGATCTTCGTTGCCACGGTGGTTCGCTGTCTCCGTCTGTTGGGTGAAGGCCCACGGTGGGCCAGGGCTTGGTGCGCACCCGCGGCCAGCCGAACCGCGTGTCACACCGGGCCCAGCGGCCACGCCCCGAACGAGTGTGAGGGCAGGCGTCAGCCGCTGTTCGGTGGCCATTCTGCCAGACGGCGCCCGCGCCTACCGCCGGGCGCGGTGCGCGCGCACCAGATCGCCGTACCAGCGGGCGCTGGTCTTGGGCGTCCGCCGCTGGGTGGCGTAGTCGGTGTGGACCAGCCCGAACCGCTGCGAGTACCCCTCGCCCCACTCGAAGTTGTCCAGCAGCGACCAGCAGTAGTACGCCCGCACCGGCACGCCCGCGGCGATCGCGTCGGCCGTCGCCTGCAGGTGCCCGGCCAGGTACTCGACCCGCTCGGGGTCGTCGACCGCGCCGTCCACGACGACGTCGTCGCACGCCCGGCCGTTCTCGGTGATCTCGACGGCGGGCACCGCCGCGCCGTAGGTGTCCGCGATCCACCGGAGCAAGCGGGTGAGCCCGGCCGCCTCGACCGGCCAGCCCATCGTCGTGGTCTCGGCGGGGGGATCGACGACCGTCGCCGTCCCGAGGTCCGACGCCGTCCGGGCCCCGGGGTCGGCGACGTCGTGGGGCGCGGCCGCCACCGCCATCGGGAAGTAGTAGTTGACCCCCAGGAAGTCGAGCGGCACCGACGTGGTCGCGAGGTCGCCGGGCTGCACGAACTCGAGGTCGCCGTACGCGTCCCACACCTGCGCCGCCTCCGCCGGGTACCGCCCGGCCAGCACGGGGTCGGTGAACAGCGTGTTGTGGACCAGGTGGGCCCGACGCGCCGCGGCGACGTCCTCGGGCGTCCCGGTCGCGGGTGCCACCGGGACCAGGTTGAGGGTGATGCCGTACTCCTGGTCCGGACGGGTCGCCCGCATCCGCTGCACCGCGAGGCCGTGGCCGAGCAGCAGGTGGTGCGCGGCGGCGAGGGCCGGGCGCCCCTCGCGGCGGCCCGGGGCGTGCCGGCCGACCGCGTAACCGAGGATCGAGCTGCAGAACGGTTCGTTGAGGGTGATCCACTTCGACACCCGGTCACCGAGGGCCGCGTGGACGATCTCCGCGTAATCGGCGAACCGCGCGGCGGTGTCGCGCTCGGGCCAGCCGCCGGCGTCTTCGAGCGGCTGCGGCAGGTCCCAGTGGTAGAGCGTGGGCACCGGTTCGACGCCCGCGGCGAGCAGCGAGTCGACGAGGCGGTCGTAGAACCCGAGCCCGGCCGGGTTGACCGCACCCGACCCGGTCGGCTGCACGCGCGGCCAGGCGACCGAGAACCGGTACGCGTCGACGCCGAGGTCGCGCATGAGCGCCACGTCCTGCTCGTACCGGGCGTGGTGGTCGCACGCGACGTCGCCGGTGTCCCCTCCCACCGTGGCGCCCGGCGTGTGGCTGAAGGTGTCCCAGATCGAGGGCCCGCGGCCTTCGGCCGTCACCGCGCCCTCGATCTGGTAGGCGGCCGTGGCGACCCCGAACCGGGTGGCCGGCGGCAACACGGGGAGCTCGACGGAACTGCGGACGGCCAGGGTGTCGGTCACGACTCTCCTCGGGGCGGATGGCGGCAGCGCGCGTCGGTGGACGCGGTCAGCTGAAAGGATTCACCGGTACACGACGGCGGTGACGGAGCTGATTGTGCACCCGCGGCCGTTCACGTCAACGCCTGAACCCCTTTGAAAACCCTTTTAGTTCATCGCCGAGACGAATGGCGACCTCGTCAGGTCACGGTTGGGACACGGCGAGCTGCAGCCTCTTGTACTTAAGGCCTTAAGTCGCTTTGGTCAGCCCTCACGGACCGACCGCCGGATCCGCCGCCACCACGTCACCGGAAGGAGATCCGCCCGCATGCAGCGAGGTTTCGCGACCGTCCGGTCCGCCACCGGCGCTCCGGTCAGCTGGCTCGGCGCCAACTTCTGGTCCCGCGCCGGCGGCCCCCGGATGTGGAGCCGCTACGACGCCGGTGTCGTCCGCGACGAGCTGCAGGTCCTGCACGACCACGGGCTGACGACCACCCGGTCGTTCCTCTACTGGCCCGAGACGCACCCCTCCCCCGGCCGCGTCGACCACGACGTCCTCGACCGGGTCGAGGACTTCCTCGACCTGCACGAGCAGATCGGGATGACCTCGGTGCCGACGTTCATCGTCGGCCACATGTCCGGCCAGAACTGGGATCCGGCGTGGCGGAACGGCGAGGACCTCTACGGCGACACCTGGCTGCTCGGCCGCCAGGCGTTCTTCGTGCACGAGGTGGTGAAGCGCCTGCACGCCCACCCGGCCGTCAGCGGGTGGCTGCTCTCGAACGAGATGCCGATCTACGGCCGCCCGCCGCACGAAAAGCTGCCACCGGCACCGCACACCGAGGTCACCGCGTGGGTGCAGACCCTCGTGCACGCCGTCCGCGCCGCCGGGGGCACCCAGCCGGTCTCGACCGGCGACGGCGCCTGGGGCGTCGAGATGACGGGGACGGACAACGGGTTCCGGGTGCGTGACATCGCGCCGCTGGTGGACTTCGTCGGCCCGCACGTCTACCGGATGGAGACCGACCAGGCGCGGCAGCACCTGGCCGCCGCGTTCGTCTGCGAGCTCGCGGGCTTCACCGGCCTTCCGGTCGTCCTCGAGGAGTTCGGGGTGTCGACGGACTTCGTCTCCCGCGAGGGAGCGCGCCACTACTACCGGCAGGTCCTCCACCGGTCGCTGCTCGCCGGCGCCACGGGGTGGATCGCCTGGAACAACACCGATTTCGACGACCTCGCGGACGAGGAGCCGTACTCCCACCACCCGTTCGAGATGCACTTCGGGGTGACGGACCGGCACGGCGCCCCGAAGGAACCGCTGCTCGAACTGCGCGACTTCCGCGCCGTCCTCGACGCCGTCGACGTCGCGGCCTGTCACCGGCCGGACGCGGAGGCCGCGCTGCTGCTGCCGGCCGCGGTCGAGGCGGACTTCCCGTTCGTCGCGGACGCGGACCGGACAGCGCCGCTGCGATCGTTGCACCAGGCCTACGTCGCGGCGCGCGAGGCCGACCTCACCGTGGGGATCGTCCGCGAGATCGACGGCGTCCCCGACGACCTCCGCCTGCTCCTCGCGCCGTCGGTGAAGATGCTGACCACGGCGGGCTGGGCCCGGCTGCGGGAGCTCGCCACCGCGGGCGCCACGGTCTACGTCTCCTGGTTCGCCGGCGACCACGACGTCCAGCGGGGCCCCTGGTACTCCGACCTCGACGACCTGTTCGGCGTGCGCCAGCAGCTGAGCTACGGACTGGCCGAGCCCATCGAGGACGCCACGGTCACCTGGACGTTCCTCACCCCGTTCGGCGGCATCCCCGCCTCGACCACGCTGTCGTTCGCGGTGTCCGGCGGACCGGACGCCCGCTCGTACCTGCCGGTCGTCGCAGACGGGGCCGAGGTGATCGCGGTCGACGACCACGGCCGGCCCGCGCTCCTGCGGCACGCGGTCGGCGCCGGCTCGACGGTGCTGTCGACCTACCCCGTCGAGTACCTCGCCGCCTGCACCCCGCGGGTGAATCCCGAGGCGACGCAACGCATCTACGACGCGCTGGCGGTCGTGGCCGGGGTCCGGCGCGACGTCCGCGTCGAGGATCCGTCGGTCCACGTGGGAGAACTCGTCCACGCCGACGGCACCCGGTTCGTCTGGCTCATCTCGCAGGCGGCGCACCCCGTCGTCGCGAAGCCCGTCGTCGCCCCCGGCCTGCGACTCCGCCCGCTGGCCGGGGGCGATCCCCTCGACACCTGCTCCCTCGCGCCGTACGGCGTCGAGGTCCACCGGCTCGAACCCACCACACCCTGACCGACCCGCCCACCGGAAGGAACCACCGTCATGACCAGCACAACGTCGCGCTGGCGACGCGTTGCGGTTGCCACCGCCGCCGTCGCGATCACCGCGTCCACCCTCGCCGCGTGCAGCGGCAGTGACAGCAGCGGGTCGACCGACTCCGCCGGCGGCAGCGTCTCGCTGAAGATCGCCGACTGGGGCGACTTCGGGCTCAAGCCGCTGATCGCCCAGTACGAGAAGGCCAATCCCGGTGTCACGATCACCGAGGTGACCGGCGAGTACAACACCACCCACGAGAACCTGCAGAAGTACCTCGTGGCGGGCAGCGGAGCTCCGGACATCAGCGCCATCGACGAGGGGTACATCGTCAGCTTCCGCAACCAGGCCGACAAGTTCGTGAACCTGGCCACGACGGCGGGCGACATGCAGAGCAACTACCTGCCGTGGAAGTGGGACGCGGCCAAGGCGTCGAACGGCAACGTCATCGGCCTCGGAACCGACGTCGGCGGCCTCGCGATGTGCTACCGGACCGACCTGTTCAAGAAGGCGGGCCTGCCCACCGACCGCGACCAGGTCAGCGCCCTCTGGCCGACGTGGGACGCGTACGTCAAGACCGGCCAGAAGTACGTCGGCGCCACCGGCAAGAAGTTCCTCGACGACGGCGTGACGATCATGAACCCGATCCTCGGCCAGCAGCAGGTCGGCTACTTCGACTCCGGTGACCAGCTCGCGATGGACGGTGGCCCGAAGGTCGCGTGGGACACCGCGAACCAGGCCATCTCGGCCGGGCTCTCGGCGAACCTGCCGCAGGCCAACGCCACCGCGTGGGCCGCGGGCTTCAAGAACGACGCCTTCGCCACCGTGGCGTGCCCGGCGTGGATGCTGGGGCAGATCCAGACCAACGCCGGCGGCCACGGCACCTGGGACGTCGCCGACATCCCCGGTGGCGGCGGCAACTGGGGCGGGTCCTGGTGGTCGGTGCCGAAGCAGGGCAAGCACACCGAGGCGGCGGCCGCGTTCGTGAAGTGGCTGGTGCAACCCGCGCAGCAGACGGCGATCTTCGAGGCCGTCGGCAACCTGCCGTCGCAGCCCGCCCTCTGGACGCAGCCGGCGATCGCCGACTACACCAACCCGCGCTTCGACAACGCCCCGACCGGCAAGATCTTCACCACCGCCGCGTCCAAGCTCCCCGACCCGCCGCAGTACCTCGGCAAGAAGAACGGCGCCGTGCGCCAGGCCGTCGAGAACGTGCTCACCGCGGTCGAGCAGGGCAAGTACAACGCCTCGACCGGCTGGACCGCCGCCGTGGACGAGGCGAAGAAGGCCGCCGGAGCGTGACCGACATCCTGGATCGACGGGAGGCGCCGGACTCCGGTGCGGCGCCTCCCCCGCCCCCGGCGGGCGTCACGTCGCGCACCCGCGCGGCGTGGCGCCAGCGCCTGTCCCGCCTCGACATCAAGGTCACGCCGTACCTGCTGATCGCCCCGTTCTTCCTGCTGTTCGCGTGCTTCGGGTTGTTCCCGCTCGTCTACAACCTCGTCGTCTCGCTGCGGACCTGGAAGCTCGACGACCCCACGCAGGACGGCTGGGCCGGATTCACCAACTTCGAGCGGGTGTTCCGCGACGGCGACTTCCTGCACGCGCTGGTCAACACCTTCGGCATGTTCATCATGTCGTCGGTGCCGCAGCTGATCCTGGCGCTGGTCCTGGCCGGGCTGCTCAACCGCAAGTTGCGGGCGAAGACCCTGCTGCGCATGGGGATCCTCATCCCCTACGTCACCTCGGTGGCGGCGTCGACACTGGTCTTCGGCACGGTGTTCGCCCGCGACACCGGGCTGGCCAACTACGTCCTGCACTTCGTGGGCATCGGGCCGATCGACTGGCAGGCCGGCCGGTTCTCGTCGTGGACCGCGATCTCGGTGATGGTCGACTGGCGCTGGATCGGGTACAACGCGCTGATCTACCTGGCCGCGATGCAGGCGGTGCCGCGTGACCTCTACGAGGCGGCGGCCATCGACGGCGCCGGGGCGATCCGGCAGTTCTTCCGCATCACCGTGCCGATGATCCGGCCCGCGATCGTGTTCACGGTCGTGCTGTCGACCATCGGCGGGTTGCAGTTGTTCACCGAACCGCTGCTGTTCGACTCCAACCCCAGCTCGGCCAACGGCGGCAGTGTCAGCCAGTTCCAGACCGTCTCGATGCTGATCTACAAGACCGGCTGGAAGGACCTCGACCTCGGCTACGCCGCGGCCATGGCCTGGGTGCTGTTCCTCATCATCATCGTGATCGCCGGGGTGAACGGGCTGCTCACGACCCGCGTCGGGAGGACCAAGTGACCACCTCGCTGCCCGAGGTCGAGACGGCCGCGCTCCTCGCCCCGCACGCCGGGCGTCGCCGGGCGGTCCGGGGGCGGGCCCCCTCGGACTCCCCGGCCCGGCCGCTCACCTACGTCGTCCTGATCGTCACGCTGATCGTCTTCGCGTTCCCGCTGTACTGGATGTTCATCGTCTCCTCGGGCACCGACTCCGACCTGGCGGCGGTGCCCCCGAAACTCGTCCCCGGCACTCACCTCGGCGCGAACGTGTCGAACGTCTTCCACCAGGACGGCGTCTACTTCAGCGCGTCACTCGTCAACAGCTTCGTCAGTTCGTCGCTCATCGCGGTGTCGGTCATGCTGTTCTGCTCGTTGGCGGGATTCGCGTTCGCCAAGCTGCGGTTCCGCGGCCGCAACGTGTTGTTCGTGCTGGTGCTGGCGACGCTCGCGGTGCCGCCGCAGCTCGGGATCGTGCCGCTCTACATCCTCATGTCGAAGCTCGGCCTGACCGGACAGTTGACGGCCGTCATCTTCCCCGGTCTGGTCACCGCGTTCGGGGTCTTCTACATGCGCCAGCACATCGCCGAGGGGGTGCCGGACGAACTCATCGAGGCGGCGCGCGTCGACGGCGCCTCGACGCTGCGGATCTACCGCTCGATCATCGTGCCGTCGGTGCGGCCGGCGTTCGGGGTGCTCGGGTTGCTGACGTTCCTCGCCGCGTGGAACGACTTCCAGTGGCCGCTCATCGCGTTGTCCGGCAGCGACCAACCGACCGTGCAGGTGGCGCTGGACTCGCTGGCCTCGGGCACGTTGGTCGTGTACTCCCACCTGCTGGCGGGCGCCCTGCTCGCGACGCTGCCCCTGTTCGCCCTGTTCGTCGTCGCGGGGCGGCAGATCGTGTCCGGCATCATGGAGGGCGCGGTCAAGTCGTGACCGCGACCAGCGCCCGGCCCTCCCGGCGGGCCCGCGGTGCCGGATCCGGGGGCGGGGGAACACAGGTGGCCAAGCGCCCGACGATCGCCGACATCGCCACGCTGGCCGGCGTGTCGGCGGGCGCGGTGTCCTACGCGCTCAACGGTCTGCCGGGCGTGTCCGAGCAGACCCGGGCGCGGATCATCGCGATCGCCGACGAGATCGGCTGGGCGCCCAACGTCGCGGCGCGCTCGCTCACGGTGTCCCGCGCCCAGGCCGTCGGGTGGGTCATCGCCCGCCCGACCCCGACCCTCGGCGTCGAGCCGTTCTTCACCCAGCTCATCGGGGGGCTGGAGGCCGAGCTGTCGCGCTCTCGCGTCGCGCTGCTGCTGCAGGTGGTCGACGACCACGAGGCGGCGAGCCTCGCCACCCGGCGGTGGTGGGCCGAGCGGCGCATCGACGGCGTCATCGTCACCGACGTCTGGGCCTCCGACGCGCGACTGCCCGTGCTCACCGACCTCGGCGTGCCCTCGGTCCTCGTCGGGGGGGGGGCGCCCCCCCCGGGCGCCCCCCCCCGCGG
>CAXUNA010000060.1:11207-11762 GCA_964252095.1 uncultured Jatrophihabitans sp.
GGTCCTCGTCGGGCGGTCGCAGCCCGGCAGTGCCGCGACCGCGGTCTGGAGCGACGAGGCGGCGGCGGTGGCGAGCGTCGTCGACTACCTCGTCGCGCTCGGACACCGTCGGATCGCGCGGGTGGCCGGCATGAGCCGGCTGGACCACACCCGGGTGCGGACCCGCGCGTTCCGGTCCCGGATGAAGCACCACGGTCTGGCCGATCCCGCCGTCGTCGTCACCGACTACAGCTCCGAGCAGGGCGCGCGGGCGACCCGCGAGCTGCTCACCGCGGCCGACCGGCCGACCGCGATCACGTTCGACAACGACGTCATGGCCGTCGCGGCGCTGTCCGTGGCACGCGAGATGGGCGTGGCGGTGCCGGACGAGTTGTCCATCGTCTCCGGCGAGGACTCCGAGCTGACGGTCCTGGTCAGCCCGTCGCTGACCTCGCTCTCGCGCGACATCCAGGCGTACGGCGAGACCGCCGCTCGCACGCTGCTCGAGGTCGTCGAGGGCCGGGAGGTCGCGGCGGTCGAGGTGCCCCGAGCGCACCTGGTGCCGCGGGGCAGCAC
>CAXUNA010000061.1:0-4545 GCA_964252095.1 uncultured Jatrophihabitans sp.
GCACCCCACCCTGCGTGTAGTTGGCGCGCACGGCGTCGTTGAACGCGTCGTGGGCCTTGTCCACCGCCGCCTGCGCCGTCACGACACCCTGCTTCGCGGCGGTGGCCGCCGTCTTGGCGTCGTTCAGCTGCTGGACCGCGTAGGCGTAGCTCTGCTCGGCGAGCTCGGCCGCGGCGTTGAGCTGTTCGACGCGGACCTTGAGCTGGCTCAACTGCGCGGTGAGCGAGCCGACCTCGGTCGCGAGCTTTGCCTTGCTCGCCTGGGCCGCACCGATCTGCGCGTCGCTGGGGTTCGGCGGCGGGGTGGGGGTCGCGGACGCCGGGCCGGTGAAGGCGACGACCAGGCCGAGCGTCGTGGCGGCGGTGGCGATCAGTGCGCCGGCGCGCCGTGCGAACGGCCGTCGGGAGGGCGTCCGTCCGGGGTTCGGACGCCGGGATCCGGGGGTGGGCACGGCGTCAGAATGCCACTCCTGTCCCATCCGTGCCAGACGACCCACCATTATCACGAGTCACACGCGCCCCAGAGGGCGACACGCTGACCCGATCCAGACGTCGTGGCCACCGCCTCCGAACCCCCTGCAGCCCCCGGATCACGGCGGGCGGCGCGGCGCCGCTCCCACCAGCGGGCGGCCAGGTGCACCCCGAGCGCGTAGACGACACCCGCAGCCAGGTCGACGACGTAGTGCTCGCCGAGGTAGACCAGCGACAACCCCATCAGCACCGGGTAGAGCAGCACCAGCCAACGGGCCCGCCGCACCCACGGCCGGGCCGAGCGCCCCAGCAGCATCAGCACGAACAGCGAGATGACGGTGGCGTACGCGGTGTGCAGCGAGGGCATCGCCGCCACCGGGTTGCTGGCGACCTGGCCCTCCTGCAACAGGTTGCCGGCCTTGTCGACGTGCAGCCACAACCAGCCCCGGGACGTCGCCCGCACCACCGGGCCGATCACGCCCTCCTGCGAGGCGTACCAGGGCGGCGCCGCCGGGAACAGCACGTAGGTGACGACGCCCGCGACCGCGAGGCCGATGACCCGGGTGATGAACTGCAGCCACACCTGCCGGGAGCGCAACCACAGCACCACGGCGACCACCGGCGTCGCGAGGAAGTGGGTCGTGTAGGTCAGCGTGGCCACGGCGTCGTACCAGTGCGGCACGCCCGGGTCGAGCAGGTGGGCCTGGATCCACACGGTCGGCACCACCCCGAAGATCGCCCGGTCCGCCGCGGCGACGTCGGACATGTGCAGCGGCAGCCCGATGACCCGCGCGAGCCCGCGGGAGTAGTCGTAGGCGACCAGCGCGGCGGTGAACGGCAGCCAGTCGAGCAGGACCTGCCCGAACGCCTTCCAGCCGCGCCCGAGGCAGCGGATCCCGAGGCCGGAGACGATCAGCAGGAACAGCGTGCCGCGGTCGGTGGGCACCCCGACGGTCAGCACCAGCACCACCACCGCGGCGATCCACCCGACCAGCACCCGGCGCCGGATGCGGTGCCAGCGGGCGTCGTCGACGGCGGGGTCCTGCTCCCCGCGGGTGGCCGACGTCATGTGGCAGAGCGTACGAATGCCGAGCGGGCAGCGGTGGAAGGATGGACTCCGACGATCCGGCGCGGCTGATCCCGCGCCCCCGCGCGACCGGAGGAGAACACGTGCCCGTCACCACCCAGGACAGCTTCAAGGCCCGCAAGACCCTGGACGTCGGTGGTGAGACGGTCGACTACTTCGACATCACGGGCATCGACGGTGCGGCCGACCTGCCGTTCAGCCTCAAGGTGCTGCTCGAGAACCTGCTGCGCAACGAGGACGGCCTCAACGTCACCCCGGAGCAGGTCCGCGCCGTCGCCGCCTGGGACCCCGACGCCGAGCCCGACACCGAGATCCAGTTCACGCCGGCGCGCGTGGTCATGCAGGACTTCACCGGCGTGCCCGCGATCGTCGACCTCGCCACCATGCGCGAGGCCATGCGCGACCTCGGTGGCGACGCCACCAAGATCAACCCGCTCGCGCCGGCCGAGCTGGTCATCGACCACTCGGTGATCGCCGACCTGTTCGGCACGCCCGACGCCGCCGAGCGCAACGTCGAGCTGGAGTACGAGCGCAACCGCGAGCGCTACCAGTTCCTGCGCTGGGGCCAGACCGCGTTCGACGGCTTCAAGGTCGTCCCGCCGGGCACCGGCATCGTCCACCAGGTCAACATCGAGTACCTCGCCCGCGTCGTGTTCGGCGGCGAGGAGGGCGGCGGCGTCGCGTACCCCGACACGCTCGTCGGCACCGACTCGCACACGACGATGGTCAACGGCCTCGGCGTGCTCGGCTGGGGCGTCGGCGGCATCGAGGCGGAGGCCGCGATGCTCGGCCAGCCGGTCAGCATGCTCATCCCCCGCGTCGTCGGCTTCAAGCTCTCGGGCGAGCTGCCGGAGGGCGCCACCGCCACCGACCTCGTCCTGACCATCACCGAGCTGCTGCGCAAGCACGGCGTCGTGGGCAAGTTCGTCGAGTTCTACGGCTCGGGGGTGCCCGCGGTCCCGCTCGCGAACCGGGCGACGATCGGCAACATGAGCCCGGAGTACGGCTCGACCTGCGCGATCTTCCCGATCGACGACCAGACGCTCGACTACCTGCGCTTCACCGGCCGGTCCGAGGAGCAGGTCGCGCTGGTCGAGGCCTACGCCAGGGCCAACCTGCTGTGGCACGACCCCGAGCACGAGCCGAAGTTCTCCGAGCGGCTCGAGCTGGACCTGTCCACCATCGAGCCGTCGATCGCGGGCCCGAAGCGCCCGCAGGACCGCGTGCCGCTGGCGTCGGCCAAGCCGATGTTCCGCGCCGCGCTGGGCGACTACACCGACGGTGGGATGGCGGGCGAGGTCGACGAGTCGCTCGCCGAGACGTTCCCGGCGTCCGACCCCGTCTCGCCCGGCAGCGACGCCGGCGACGAGGTCGCCCCGCAGCCGCTGTCGGCCGCCGACGGCCGTGACGGCCGGGTCTCGAAGCCGGTCGAGGTGACGCTCGCCGACGGCACGTCGATGGTGCTCGACCACGGCGCCGTCGCGATCGCCGCGATCACGTCGTGCACGAACACCTCCAACCCGTCGGTGATGGTGGCCGCCGCGCTGCTGGCGAAGAAGGCGGTGGAGAAGGGCCTGTCGTCCAAGCCGTGGGTGAAGACCACGCTGGCGCCGGGGTCGAAGGTCGTCACCGACTACTACGACAAGTCCGGGCTGACCCCGTACCTCGACAAGCTCGGCTTCTCGCTCGTCGGCTATGGCTGCACCACCTGCATCGGCAACTCCGGCCCCCTGCTCGACGAGATCTCGGCCGCGGTCAACGAGGCGGATCTCGCGGTGGTGTCGGTGCTCTCGGGCAACCGCAACTTCGAGGGCCGCATCAACCCCGACGTCAAGATGAACTACCTCGCGTCGCCGCCGCTCGTCGTGGCCTACGCGCTCGCGGGGTCGATGGACATCGACATCACCACCGATGCACTGGGCAACGATCAGGATGGGAACCCCGTGTACCTGCGGGACATCTGGCCGTCGCCGCGCGAGGTCCAGGACGTCATCGCCGAGGCCATCACCGTCGAGCAGTACACCGGCGAGTACGCCGCGGTGTTCGAGGGCGACGAGCGTTGGCGCGGGCTGCCGACCCCCGAGGGCGACACCTTCGAGTGGGACAGCGGATCCACCTACGTGCGCAAGCCCCCGTACTTCGACGGCATGGACCGCGAGCCCTCGCCGGTGCACGACATCGACGGCGCGCGGGTGCTGCTGAAGCTCGGTGACTCCGTCACCACCGACCACATCAGCCCGGCCGGCTCGATCAAGGCCGACTCCCCCGCCGGCGACTACCTGCGCGAGCACGGCGTCGAACGTCACGACTTCAACTCGTACGGCTCGCGCCGCGGCAACCACGAGGTGATGATCCGCGGGACGTTCGCGAACATCCGGTTGCGCAACCAGATCGCGTCGGGCACCGAGGGTGGGTTCACCCGCGACTTCACGCAGGACGACGCCCCGGTCACCTCGGTCTACGAGGCCTCGGAGCACTACGCCGCCGCGGACATCCCCCTGGTGATCCTCGCGGGTGCCGAGTACGGCTCGGGGTCCTCACGGGACTGGGCCGCCAAGGGCACGGCACTGCTCGGCGTCAAGGCCGTCATCGCCGAGAGCTACGAGCGGATCCACCGCTCCAACCTCATCGGCATGGGTGTGCTGCCGCTGCAGTTCGCCGAGAAGAACGCCGACGCCTACGGCCTCGACGGTTCCGAGACGTTCACGATCACCGGCGTCGAGGAACTCAACGAGGGCAAGGTCCCCCGCACGGTGCACGTGGTCGCCACGCCGTCCGACGGCCGCTCGCCGGTCGAGTTCGACGCCCGGCTGCGCATCGACACCCCCGGCGAGGCGGAGTACTACCGCCACGGCGGGATCATGCCGTACGTCCTGCGCTCGCTGCTCTGACCGGCGTCACCCCGACCGAACGATCGCGGCCGGCCGCCCCCCCCGGGGGCCGGCCCCGTCGGCTGCGGGTGTGGGGGTCCCGCCCGGCGCCCGGTGG
>CAXUNA010000061.1:4555-11721 GCA_964252095.1 uncultured Jatrophihabitans sp.
AACGGCCGGCCCCGCGCCGCCGCCCCGGGGGCCCCCCCCCCCCCCGCGGGGGGGCCGCCCCCCCCCCGGGGGGGCGGGCCGCGTCGTCTCCTGCTGTGGGAGTCCCGCCGGGCGCCGTGTGAGCCCGGCCTCCGCTCGAACGGCCACGAGGCGTCCGCGGTACCCGGTCGGATCGACCGGGATCCGCGATGTCCCGAACGTCGCGTGTGAGGCAAGGGTTTGCAGCATGACGCCCGGGTGAGCGGCAGATGACGTCCCGGATAACTATTCGGTTTCGGTCCGTGACGCCGGGCCTACCGAAGGCATATGTTCGCCGCCGCAACATAATTCCCGGTGGCACCGTCGCGACCAGACGTCAGTCGGTGCGACAAGCCAGGACACAGACGTCTGGAAGGCGGATCAATGCGCAAGTCGGTCACCACTCTCGCGATCGCGGGCACCCTCGCCGCGCTCGCACTCACGGCCTGTAGCTCGGGCGGCTCGGACAACGGCGGCGGCGGGTCGACGACCTCGGCCAGCGGTTCGTCCTCCGCGGGCGCCACGGACGGCAAGGGCACCAAGGTCGGCATCATCCTGCCCGACACCCAGTCCTCGCAGCGCTGGGTCACGGGCGACCCGGTCGCCCTGAAGGCCGGCTGCCAGGCCGCGAACCTGGACTGCGACATCCAGAACGCGAACGGCCAGGCCGCCACGATGAAGACGATCGCGTCGAGCATGCTCGCCGACGGCGTCAAGATCCTCATGATCGTCAACCTCGACTCCGCCTCCGGTGCGGCCATCGAGAAGCAGGCGGCCGACCAGGGCGTCTCGACGATCGACTACGACCGCCTGACCCTCGGCGGCAGCGCGGCGGCCTACATCTCGTTCGACAACACCAAGGTCGGCACCCTCCAGGGCAACGCGCTGGTCAAGTGCTCGCAGGTCGCCGGCAAGTCGGCCGTCAAGTACGTCGACCTCAACGGCTCGCCGACCGACAACAACGCCACGCTGTTCAAGCAGGGCTACGACGCCGTCCTCTCCGCCACCACCGGTTGGAGCAAGGTCGCCGACCAGTCGGTCGCGAACTGGGACAACACGACCGCCGGCACGACGTTCGCCTCGATCCTGCAGGCGCACCCGGACATCAACGCGGTCATGGTCGCCAACGACGGCATGGCCAACTCGGTCATCAGCCAGCTCAAGACCCAGGGCCTCAACGGCAAGGTCGCGGTCTCCGGTCAGGACGCCACGACCCAGGGTCTGCAGCACATCCTCGACGGTGACCAGTGCTTCAGCATCTACAAGCCGTACAAGCTCGAGGCCGACGCCGCGATCAAGGCCATGGTCGAGATCGCGAACGGTGGTCAGCCGACCACCACGGGCACCGTGAAGGACACCCAGCTCAACACTGACGTCCCCGCGATCCTCGAGACCCCGATCACCATCACCAAGGACAACGTCGGTGACCCGGTCAAGGGCGGCGACATCCAGAAGTCCGAGCTGTGCTCCGGCTCCTACGCGGCGAAGTGCACCGCGGCCGGGATCAGCTGACGCCCTGACGGGCTGAGCGCCACCGCACCACCAACACCGGGGCGGTCGGGCACGAGGCATCCCTCGCGCCCGACCGCCCTTGTGCTGTATCCGCCCTCCCTCTCGACAGGAGAACACCATGGCCGGCGACCCGGTCCTGCGCCTGCGCGGCGTGAACAAGAGTTTCGGCCCCGTCGACGTGCTCAAGAACGTCGACATCGATGCCTACGCGGGCGAGGTCATCTCCCTCGTCGGTGACAACGGCGCCGGCAAGTCGACGCTCGTGAAGTGCATCGGCGGGACCTACCAGATCGACTCGGGTGAGTACCTCTACGAGGGCAAGCCGGTGACGGTCCACAGCCCCCGCGACTCCTCCGCGCTCGGCATCGAGATCGTCTACCAGGACCTCGCGCTCGCCGACAACCTCGACATCGTCCAGAACATGTTCCTGGGCCGCGAGCGGCACCACGGCCTGATCCTCGACGAGATCTCGATGGAGAAGGCCGCCCAGGAGGCGCTCGCCTCGCTGTCGGTCCGCACCGTGAAGTCCGTGCGCCAGCGGGTGTCGAGCCTGTCCGGCGGTCAGCGCCAGACGGTCGCCATCGCCAAGTCGGTGCTCTGGAAGAGCAAGGTGGTCCTGCTCGACGAGCCCACCGCGGCGCTCGGCGTCGCCCAGACCGCCGAGGTGCTCGGCCTCGTGCGTCGCCTCGCCGACCAGGGCGTGGCCGTCGTGCTGATCAGCCACAACATGAACGACGTCCTGCAGGTCAGCGACCGCATCGCCGCGCTCTATCTCGGGCGGATGGCCGCGATCGTCAAGCGCGAGGAGGTCGACCAGCGTCAGCTCGTCGAGCTCATCACCACCGGGCGCACCGGCAACATCGGCATCCAGGCCTCGCACGAAGGAGTCGTCGCGTGACGCAGCCAGCTGATCTGAACAAGGGCGACCACGCGGGAGCCTCGGCCGTCCAGGAGAACACCCAGTCGCAGCCCAACGCCGCCGAGCTGTCCCGCGCGGCCGCGGCCGCCGAGGCGACGGCGCCGGTGGAGAGCACCCTGTCCGCCTACTACCGCACCTGGATCCAGCGCATCCGCGGCGGTGACATCGGTTCGCTGCCCGCCGTCGGCGGGCTCATCGTGCTGGTCATCCTCTTCGGTGCGCTGCAGCCGTCGTTCCGCACCCTCGGCTCGCTCGCCAACATCACGAACCAGTCGTCCTACACGATCATCCTGGCGATGGGGCTGGTCTTCGTCCTGCTCCTCGGCGAGATCGACCTGGGCGCCGGCACCAGCGCCGGCTTCTGCGCGGCCGTCATGGCCCGCCTCATGGTCGGCTACGGCGCGCCGTGGCCGCTGACCATCGGCGCCGCGCTCGTCCTCGGCATCATCCTCGGCATCGCGACCGGCTGGCTCGTGGCGAAGCTGCGGATCCCGTCGTTCGTCGTGACCCTGGCGCTGTTCCTCGCCTACCAGGGCCTCACCCTGCTCGCGGTGAACAACTTCAAGGGCCAACACGGCAACCTCAGCATCACCGACAACTTCGTCGCCAACCTCAACGGTGGGCAGATGGCCCCGGCGCTGGGCTGGGTGATGGCCGCGGTCGTCGTCGTCGGCTACGCGGCGGTGAAGATCCTCGACAGCACCCGCCGGCGCAACGCCGGCCTCATCGCGGAGCCGATCACCCTGGTCGGCATCAAGGTCCTCGCGATGGCGGTCTTCTTCGTCGTCCTGGTGCTGCTCTACAACAGCAACCGCGCGCTCAACACCGGTGGCGGCGTCATCATCCGCGGCGTGCGGCAGAAGCAGCAGGTCCTCGAGGGCGTGCCGTGGGTCGTGCCGATCATCATCTTCTTCGTGGTGGTCTGGACGCTCGTCCTCAGCCGCACCCGTTACGGCCGGCACGTCTACGCGGTCGGCGGCAACGCCGAGGCGGCGCGTCGCGCCGGTATCGCGGTCGACCGCATCCGGATCTCCGTCTTCACGGTCAACTCGTTCATGGCGGCGATCGGCGGTGTCCTGCTGGCGTCGTACACCGACGGTTTCGACGCGAGCATCGGTGGCGGCAACGTCCTGCTGCTCGCGGTCGGCGCGGCGGTCATCGGTGGCACCAGCCTCTTCGGTGGCAAGGGTCGTCCGCTCGACGCCGTCATCGGTGGCCTGGTCCTCGCGGTCATCACCTACGGCATGGCGAACCTGGTGAAGGGCGTCAACGGCTCGGCCGTGCAGCTGATCATCACCGGTGCGGTCCTCGTCCTCGCGGCAGCCGTCGACGCCCTGGCACGGCGCCGCGCGGGCTCCCGCGGGCTGTAGCGAACCGCCGCGGCGATGACATCCATCGCCGGCGGCACCGCGGGTCCGGCGCGGGTGGGGACCAACGTCCCCGCCCGCCCGGACGCCGTCCGCCGTCACAACCTCGCCCGGCTGCTCGCCGAGGTGCACCGCGACGGAGAGCTGTCGCGCGCGGACCTCACGACCCGCTTGGGCCTCAACCGCTCCACCATCGGCACGCTGGTCGGTGAGCTGGTCAATCTCGGCCTGCTCGACGTGTCCGCCCCCGACGTCGCGGCCCGCTCCGACCTGTCGGCGGGGCGCCCCTCGCACCTGGTGCGGCCGCGCGGGGACGGTCCGTTCGTGGTGGCGGTCGACATTGAGGTCGACCGGATCGCGGTGGCCGCGGTCGGCATCGGTGGCGTCGTCCTGCGGCGAGAGGACCGGTCGACGCGCAGCCGGCGGCCGGCGGCGGTGGCCGCCGCCGTGGCCCGTTCGGTGGAACGCCTCGTGGCGTCCATGCCCGGGTTCCCCGTCGGGATCGGGGTCTCGGTCCCCGGCTCGGTGGAACGTCGGTCGGGCACGGTGGCGTTGGCGCCGAACCTCGAGTGGCACGACGTCTCGTTCGCACCACTGTTGCACGATGCACTGGTCTCGCCGCTGCTCAGCGGTCTCCCGGTGCACGTCGGGAACGACGCCAACCTCGGTGCCGTCGCGGAGCAGATCCGTGGCCGGGCCCGGGGTCACGACGACGTCGTGTTCCTGCTCGGCCGGATCGGCGTCGGCGCCGGCATCATCGCCGGGTCGCAGCTGCTCACCGGGTACGCCGGCGCCGCGGGCGAGGTCGGTCACCTCTGCCTGTCCGAGGACGGCCCGGCGTGCCACTGCGGCAGTCGCGGGTGTGCCGAGGTCTACATCGGTGACGCCGCGCTGCTCGCGGCGGCCGGTCGTTCCGCCGAGCCCGACCGCCACGCGCTGCGGTCCGTGCTCGACGCCGCGGCGTCAGGAGAGCCGCGTGAACTCGCCGCGGTCCGCGAGGTGGCGCGGCACCTCGGCCGCACCATCGCCGCGCTGCTGAACCTGGTGAACCCGTCGGTGGTGGTCGCCGGCGGCACGCTCGCGCGCGTCCTCGAGATCGCCGGCGACGACACCCGCGCCGAGCTCGACCGGTTCGCCTTCGGCCGGGCCGGTGAGCAGTTGGAGCTGTGCGCGTCGGAGTCGAAGGTCGGTGACGCCTGCCTGCTCGGCGCGGCCGAGCTCGCCTTCACGCCGCTGCTGAGCGACCCGTCGTCCTACGGCGTCGTCGCCCTCGGCGCGGTCCGCTAGGAACGCTCAGGCGGCCGCGGCGAACTGGACGCGGTACAGCTCGGCGTACACACCGTCGCGGGCGAGCAGTTCGGAGTGGGTACCGGTCTCGACGACCCGGCCGGCGTCGACCACGACGATCCGGTCGGCACCGACGATGGTCGAGAGCCGGTGCGCGATGACCAATGAGGTTCGCCCGGCGAGCGCCGCGTCGAGCGCGCGCGCCACCGCCTGCTCGCTCTCGCTGTCCAGGTGGGCGGTGGCCTCGTCGAGGATGACGATCGGCGGCGACTTCACCAGCAGCCGCGCGATGGCGAGGCGCGCCTTCTCCCCGCCGGAGAACCGGTAACCGCGGTCGCCGACCACGGTCTCCAACCCGTCCGGCAGCCCCGCTACCAGCTCGCCGATCTGCGCCGCGCGCAGCGCCGCCCACAGCTGATCGTCGGTGGCATCGGGCCGCGCGTACCGGAGGTTCTCGGCGACGGAGTCGTGGAACAGGTGCGGGTCCTGGCTGACGACGCCGATGTGGGCACGCAACGAGTCGAGCGTGACGTCACGGACGTCGTGGCCGCCGACCCGCACCGCACCCGAGGTGACGTCGTAGAGGCGTGGCACCAGCTGGCTGATCGTCGTCTTGCCCGCCCCCGACGGCCCGACGAGCGCGACCAGCTCCCCCGGCCCGGCGGTGAACGACACCTCGTGCAACACGGTCTCGTTCTCGCGGTGGTCGAGGCTCGCGACCTGTTCCAGTGACGCGAGCGAGACCTCGTCGGCCGCCGGGTAGCGGAAGACCACCCGGTCGAACTCGACGCCCCGCGCCTCGGGCGGCAGGTCGACGGCGTCCGACCGGTCGACGATCCCCGGGTCGAGGTCGAGGACCTCGAAGACCCGGTCGAAGCTGACCAGCGCGCTCATGACGTCGACGCGGGCGTTGGACAGGGCGGTCAACGGGCCGTACAGCCGGGACAGCAGCAGGGCGAGGGTGACCACGGTGCCGGTGGTGAGCGTCCCGGTGAGGGCGTAGTAGCCGCCGAGGCCGTAGACCAGGGCCTGGGCGAGGGCCGCGACCAGCGCCAGCGCGACGAAGAAGGCCCGGGCGTACATCGCCGACCGCACACCGATGTCGCGGACCCGGTCGGCCCGCTCGCGGAAGTAGGCGCTGTCGGCCGCGGGCCGGCCGAACAGCTTGACCAGCAACGCGCCGCTGACGGTGAACCGCTCCGTGACCGTGGAGTTCATCGACGCGTTGAGGTCGTAGGACTCGCGGGTGATCGCCTGCAGCCGCCGGCCGATCCGCTTGGCCGGCAGGACGAAGACCGGCAGCATCACCAGCGCGATGAGGGTGATCTGCCAGGAGAGCGTGAACATCACCACCGCGGTGAGCACGAGACCCACGACGTTCGACAGCAACCCCGACAGCGTCGAGGTGAACGCCTGCTGCGCGCCGAGGACGTCGCTGTTGAGGCGGTTGGTCAGCGCACCGGTCTGCGTGCGGGTGAAGAACGCGATCGGCATCCGTTGCACGTGGTCGAAGACGCGGGTGCGCATGTCGAAGATCAGCGCCTCGCCGATCCGCGCCGAGAACCACCGGCTCGCGAACGAGAGCCCGGCGTCGACCACCGCGAGCGCGGCGATGAAGCCCGCGGTCCACGCGAGCGTCGAGACGGCCGCCCGGGAGGTGATGTCGTTGACCACCCGCCCGGCCAGCACGGGCGTCACGACCCCGACGAGCGCGCTGCCGGTCACCACGGCCGCGAAGACGGAGATGGCCGGCCAGTACGGACGCGCGAAGCCGAGCACCCGCCGCCAGGTGCCCTTGGGGATGTCGCGGCCGGTCTGCTGCTTGCTGCGGCTCATGGTCGACCAGACCATGCCGTGCGCGGAGGTCACCGCATCATGGTGCGACCTGGAGCGCACCTGAGGTCAAGGCAGGCCACCCTCACCCGCGCCCGATCCGGGCACACATGTGTCGTGGGATCGGGTCAGGCGGGGTCGGAGCGCGATCTCAGCACACAGGTGTCGTGCGACCGGGTCGGTCCTGGCCCACCCGTTCCCCACGACTGGGGTCCGAAACCGTGCTGGAA
>CAXUNA010000062.1:0-11673 GCA_964252095.1 uncultured Jatrophihabitans sp.
AGGTAGGCGAGCAGCGCCGTCTCGTCCCGCAACCGTGGCGGTGCGCGGTGCACGGCGACGAACGCGTCCTGCACGACGTCCTCGGCCTCGGCCCGGTCGCTGACCACGGTCATCGCGAGGGCGACGAGCGGGCGCCACCACTGCTGGTACAGGTCGACGAGCTCGTCGGTGCGCCGCGGCGACTCGCCCAGCACGACCACCTCCGCCGACGTCACACCGGTTGGACGCCCACCCACCGCCGGTTGTTGCACCCGGCAGCGCCTGGTTTCAGGCCCCGAAGCCGAACCGGTGCCGCACCGACCACCGCGCGCCGTCGAACCCCAGCAACACCGCCTCGGTGAGCGTCGTCGTCACCGGCAACGACGGCGCGAGCTCGCGTTCGACCACGCCCGCCACGTCCTCGTCGGACGTCATGGCGACGGTGAGGTGCGGCGTGGGGTCGGCGCCGTACGCACCGCCGTACGGCGGCGCATCCGGCCACCGCGCGACGCACGCGTGCGTCAGCCGGACGAACGGCGCGGCGGGCTCCGGGTCGAGCCACACCACGCCGGGGAAACGGGCCGACCGCGCGAGGGTCACCGTGAACGCGGGCTCGGCCGCCACGATCGCGCCGAGCGCCTCGACGACCGGCGCCGACACCGCCGGGATCGGCAGGAACGGGTAGACGACCGTGACGTGCGCGGGCACACCGAGCGGCGCCGCCGGGTCGAACCGCTCCCGCAGCGGCCCGACGAACGACTCGACCGCGGGGACCGGCACCACCAGCGCCGACTCCCCCACGACGTCCGCCATCAGTCCGGGTACCGCGCGAGCTCGACGAGGTTGCGGTCGGGATCGCGCACGTAGACCGAGCGCATCGGTCCGAGCGCGCCGGTGCGGTCGACCGGCCCCTCCTCGATGGCGATCCCGTGCGCGGTGAGGGTCGCGACGACGTCGTCGAGGTCGTCGTCGACCGCGAAACAGAGGTCGGCCGAGCCGGCCACCGCGTGCTCGGCCTTGGGTTCGAACTCGTGGCCGACCTCGTGCAGGTTGATCTTGCTGCGGCCGAACGCCAGGGCGTGGCGGCCGTCGCCGAACGTCGCGGCCGTCATGCCGAGCACGTCCGCGTAGAAGGCGATCGTCGCGTCGAGGTCGGCGACGGTGAGCACGAGATGGTCCAGCCGGTCGAGGCGCATGGGGGCGTCGTACCCAGCCCTCAGCCGAAGATGCCCGCCGTGCCGATCCGGACCCGCCGCCGCGCGGCGTCCTCGTCGTCGCCGAACCGGTCCACGCCCCATGACAGCGAGGTCACGAGCTCGAACACCTCGGCCGGGGTGACGGCGGACGTCGCGGACCCGGCGGCCTGCGCCGCGGTGAGCAGGGCCGCGGTCTCCAGCAGCAACGGGTTGCAGGCCGAGGTGATCGACGACGCCGGATCGCCGCTCGCCGTGGCGATGCAGTACGGCAGGTCGTGCCAGATGCGCAGCTGCCAGGTGAGCCGGAACAGCCACTCGGCGAGTGCCTCGCGGGGTGCGAGGTCGTGGGCCAACGCGTCCGCTCCGGTCAGCGCATCCTCGATGTTCACCGCCATCACCGCGGCCAGCAGGTCGTCGCGGGTCGGGAAGTTGCGGTAGAGCGTCGCGTTGCCGACGCCCGCCCGCAGCGCGATGCCGTCGAGCGAGGCGAGCACGCCGTCGGTCTCGAAGGTCGCGCGCGCGGCGTCGAGGATCGCGTCGCGGTTGCGACGCGCGTCGGCCCGCAGCGGACGGCTCACGGGCACCCCCTCGTCGACAAGTGGGGAGTGTCCCCGCATACTGGTAACCGGGGAACGTCCCCACTTGATCGAGGAGTCTAGATGACGGAATCACTGTGGGGCCGGACCGTGCTCGTGACGGGTGCGAACGGCGGGCTCGGCGAGCAGTTCGTGACGCAGGCCCTCGCCCGCGGTGCGGTGCGGGTCTACGCGGCCGCCCGTACCCCGCGGACCTGGGACGACGCCCGGATCGTCCCGCTGCCGCTCGACATCACCGACCCGGCCGCGGTCGCGCGCGCCGTCACCGCGGCGCCGGACGTCGACCTGGTCGTGAACAACGCGGCCATCGCACCGGCCGGCGACTCCATCGCCGGGCCGGAGGAGGACCTCCGGCGGGTCTTCGAGACCAACTTCTTCGGCAACCTCCGGGTGGCCAACGCGTTCAGCCCGGTGCTCGCCGCGCACGGCGGCGGGACGTTGTTGAACGTGCTGTCCACCGCGGCCTGGATCAGCGTGCCGACCGCGTACGGGGCGTCGAAGGCGGCGATGTGGGCCGCGACCAACGCCCTGCGGCTGCAGCTCGACGGCCAGGGCACGCAGGTCATCGGGCTGCTCGTCGGCATGGTCGACACACCGATGTCGACCCGCTGGGACGTGCCGAAGGTGAGCGCCGACAGCGTCGTCGCCCAGGCGTACGACGGCGTGGCGGCGGGCGCGCTCGAGGTGCTGGCCGACGACTCCACCCGTGAGCTCAAGGCCATGCTCAACACCCCGGGCGAGCATCTCTACCCGGCGCTCGCGGAGCAGCTGCGCACGTTCGTCGCGTAGGGCCGCGGGCGACGACCTCGGACCCGGCCACTAGATTCGCCGCACGATGACCGACGCCACCACGCCCCCGGGCGAGCCGATGCCGACCAGCTACGAGCAGGCGCGCACCGAGCTCGCCGAGATCGTGCGTGCGCTCGAGGCCGGCAGTCAGAGCCTGGAGGAGTCGCTCGCGCTGTGGGAACGCGGCGAGGCGCTCGCGGCGCTCTGCGGCACCTGGCTGCAGGCGGCGCGCGAACGGCTCGCCGCGGGCACCGGATCCACCGACGAGGAGTGACCTCAGACGGGTGAGGCCTGCACGACGACGTTGTCCGCGTACTGGTCGTCGCTGCGGTCGAAGGCACCTCCGCAGCTGATCAGCACCAGGTGCGGCGGGCCGGTCGAGGTGAACAACGACGTCGGCAGCGGGTCGCCCTTGCCGTGGTACTGCAGGCTCGTCACGGCGTAGGTCACGTGTTCTCCGTTGCTTCCTGCAACGGTCACCCGGTCGCCCGGGCGGGCGTGCACCAGGCGGTACAACGCCCCCGGTCCGGCGGGGCCGTCGACGTGGCCCACCACCACCGTCGTGCCGGCCGCTGCTCCGGCGAGAGAACCCGCACCCCACCAGCCGATCCGCGCCGGGTCGTCCGGTGGTGCGAGCACCCCACCGGCGGTGAGGACCGGCTCGACGGCGGCCGTCACGTGGAACGCCGCGAGCGACAACGACGTCGGCACGAACGGTTCAGCAGGTGCCGCCCGCGGGGACGACGGCACCGGCGCAGCCGAACGGGTGGCGACCGGTGGCGGCGCCGTCGTCGTGGAAGCAGCCGCGGTCGTCGGGGCCGAGGTCGTCGCGGCGGAGAACGCGGGTGGCAGGCGGCGGAAGGTCACGAGCAACGCGGTGCCGACGGACACCACGATCAGGCCCGCGACCAACGCCGCCCACCACCAGCGGGCAGAACCGTTCCGGCGCCGCGGGCGATGGACGGCGCCGGAACGGTGGTCGGTCGGACGTGGCACGCGTCAGGCGACGGTCCGGCGGCGACGGGCGACCATCACACCGGCGCCGATCACGGTCGCGCCGCCGAGAGCGATCAGGCCGACGGTGATGCCCTCGGTGGTGCCCGAGGTCGTCGCGGCCTGGCCACCGGTGCCGGCGGGGACGCTGCCCGGCGTGCCGCCGAGCGCGGTGACGGCCGACTGCGCCATCTCGAGGTGGTGGGTGGCGACCGGCAGGTAGTAGGTCGCGTAGTCCTTGACCGTCTGGTCGGAACCACCGGCGAGCTCGGTGTTGGTGTTCGCGATCGACACGGTGTGGCCGGCGACCTGGACCTGCGCGTAGGCGACGTCGAACGCCGAGCCCGCGGTGGACTGGAGCGTGGCCGCCTGCGCCTGCTGCGTGGCGTTCGGCGTGGTGGGCAGCGTGACACCGAGGGTCTTGGCCAGCGCGGTGACCTTGGCCTTCGCGGCCTGGTGGTCGGCCACCGTCATCGTCGCGAGGTCATGGGCCTCGGTGGTCGTGGCCTTCTGCAGGGCGAGCGTGCCGATGGTGATCTCGGCGAGGTTGGTCTGCTCGTTGGCGACGAGGAACGCGTTGTCGCCGGCACTCGGGGCGGCCGCGGCGGCGCCGGCGCCGAAGGCGAGGGTGGCGCCACCGGCGATCACGGTGGCGGCACAGGCGGACAGGAGGGTGGTGGAGCGGGGCACAGTGGTCTCCGAACGGGAGCAACGCGGTCGGCCGTGGGTCTACGCCGTCGGAGCCTCACGCGCGGGCTTCCCGGCGCGGCTCTCTGTGTTCCTGCCCAGGCGCCGCACGTTTCGAACGTGTTCAAACGTCAGGATCGCGCGCGTCCCGCTCTCACCTCTTCGCGGACGCCTGCTCCGACTCCTCGTCCTGCGTCGCCCGGGTGCGGGCGTGCCGCATGCCGTAGGTGAAGTAGATGACCAGGCCGAGCGCCATCCAGATCCCGAACCGGATCCAGGTGTCGGTGGGCAGGTTGATCATCAGCCAGATGCACGAGAGCACCGCGAGGATCGGCACCAGCGGGACGAGCGGCACGCGGAACGGCCGCTCGAGGTCCGGCCGGGTGCGGCGCAGCACGATGACGCCGAGTGAGACCACGACGAACGCGAACAGCGTGCCGATGTTGACCAGCTCCGACAGCTCGGACAGCGGCACGAACGCGGCCAGCAGGCCGACCACCACCCCGGTGATGATGGTGGTGACGTACGGCGTGCCGAACCGCGGGTGGATCTTGGAGATCACCGGCGGCAGCAACCGGTCGCGGGACATCGCGAACAGCACGCGCGCCTGGCCGAGCATCAGCACGATGACCACCGTGGTGATGCCGCAGATCCCGCCGATCGAGACCAGCCGGGCGGCCCAGTCGGCCCCGACGACCTTGAACGCCTCGGCGAGCGGGGCGGAGGTCGCGAGCGCGTCGTCCTTGTAGTCGACCATCCCGGTGATCACCGCGGAGACGCCGACGTACAGCAGCGTGCAGATGACCAGCGTGCCGATGATGCCGATCGGCAGGTCGCGCTGGGGCTTCCTGGTCTCCTCGGCCGCGGTGGACACGACGTCGAACCCGATGAACGCGAAGAACACCAGCGAGGCCGCGGCGATGACACCGAACAGGCCGAAGTGGCTCGGGGTCACACCGGTCACCACCTGCAGCAGCGGCGCCTTCAGCCCCGATTCCGTGTCGGCGGGCACCGACTTCGGGATGAACGGCGAGTAGTTGCTGGCCTTGACGAAGAACAACCCCGCCACGATGACGAACAGCACGATCGCCACCTTGATGATCACGAGGATGCTGGTCAGCCGGCCCGAGAGTTTGGTGCCGAGGACCAGGAACACCGTCACGAGCACGACGATGAGCACGGCCATGAGGTCGACCGGCGCGGACTCGCCCGCGATCGAGTCGGGCAGGCCGAACAGCGTCTGGAAGTACCCCGACCAGCCGCGGGCGACGACTGCCGAACCCAGCGCGAGTTCGAGCGCGAGGTCCCACCCGATGATCCAGGCGACGACCTCACCCAGGGTGGCGTAGCTGAACGTGTAGGCCGACCCCGCGACCGGCACGGCCGCCGCGAACTCCGCGTAACACAGGGCGGCGAACCCGCAGGCCACGGCCGCGAGGATGAACGAGATGACGATGCCGGGCCCGGCGTTGAGATGCGCCTGCAGGCCGGTCAGCACGAAGATGCCGGTCCCGACGACCACGCCGACCCCGAAGACGATGAGGTCGAAGGCCGAGAGGTTCTTCTTGAGCGACTCGCCGCCGACGTCGCCGGTGTCGCCCGCGGCGTCGCGTTTGCTCTGCTCGATCGACTTCGTCCGGAAGATGGCCGTCATGGTCGTTCCCTTACCCTCCGATGACCCAGGTCACACCACACAGGCGTCATCTGGTTCTGCGAGGATCGGTGGCGTGGACTCCACCGCGCTGCCCCCCGCCCTGGCCGTCTCCCGCGAGGCACCCGACCGCAACCTCGCCCTCGAACTGGTGCGGGTCACCGAGGCCGCCGCGATGGCCGCCGGCCGCTGGGTCGGGCGCGGTGACAAGAACGGCGGTGACGGCGCGGCGGTCGACGCCATGCGCACGCTCATCGGCACGGTCTCGATGCGGGGCACGGTCGTCATCGGCGAGGGCGAGAAGGACAAGGCGCCGATGCTCTACAACGGCGAGCAGGTGGGCGACGGCACCGGTCCGGAGTGCGACGTCGCGGTCGACCCCGTCGACGGCACCACGCTGATGAGCAAGGGGATGCCCAACGCCGTCGCGGTCATCGCCGTCGCGCCGCGCGGCAGCATGTTCGACCCGTCGGCGGTGTTCTACATGGACAAGATCGCCACGGGGACCGAGGCCGCGGGCGTCATCGACATCACCGCGCCCGTCGCTGCGAACATCGCCGCCGTCGCCAAGGCCAAGCGCGGCGGCAACTCCGACGTCACCGTCTGCGTGCTCGACCGCCCGCGTCACGCCGGCCTGGTCGACGAGATCCGCGCCGCCGGCGCCCGGATCGTGTTCATCAGCGACGGTGACGTGGCCGGCGCGATCATGGCCGCCCGCCCCGGCACCGGCGTCGACCTGCTCATGGGCATCGGCGGCACACCCGAGGGCATCATCGCGGCCTGCGCGCTCACCTGCATGGGCGGCGAGATCCAGGCCCGGCTCGCGCCCACCGACGACGCCGAGAAGCAGAAGGCCCTCGACGCGGGCCACGACCTCGACGCCGTGCTCACCACGCGCGACCTGGTCCGCGGCGACGACATCTTCTTCTGCGCCACCGGCGTCACCGACGGCGAACTGGTCCGCGGCGTCCACTACTACGCGGACTCGGTGTCGACGCAGTCGATCGTCATGCGCAGCAAGTCCGGCACCATCCGGGTGGTCGACTCGATGCACCAGCTCGGCAAGCTCCGCGCCTACTCGTCGGTCGACTTCGACCGGAACTGACGCGGGCGGGCCGGCCGTGGAGCTGCACCCGATCATGTACGTGGCGGACCAGTACGCCGAACGGGAGTTCTACGAGCTGTTCGGCTTCGAACGCACCTACGAGGGCCCGGAGTTCCCAGGCTTCCTCGCCCTGCGCCGCGGCAGCGCGGTGATCGGTCTGCAGCGGTCCGGGCCGGAGAACCCCGCGTACACCGGTGGCCTGCGCTGGCAGTTCGAGGTCGGCACCGCCGAGGAACTCGACGACGTCGTCGCGGTGTGCACGCGCCACGGCCTCGCCCACGACGACGTCGTGGAGCGCGGCGGCGACCGGTTCCGGACCCGTTGTGTCACGGTGCGGTCGCCCGCGGGCGTCACCGTGTGGTTCGAGGGGCCGGCCGCCGCCGGGCGCTGAGACCGCGACCGTTCGTGCACCTGCCCCGAACCGCCCCCGTGGTGCGACGGCGGTGCCGACAGGGAAAGATCGCGGCATGCTCTGTGTGACGACCAACGAGATCGAGGGCTGGGAGATCCAGCGGGTCTGCGGCGAGGTGTTCGGGCTGACGGTCCGCTCCCGCAACGCCTTCTCCCAGTTCGGTGCGGGCTTCAAGTCGATGTTCGGCGGTGAGCTGGTCGGGATGACCAAGGCGCTCATCGAGAGCCGCAACGAGGTCATGGGCCGGATGCTCGAGTCGGCGCGGTCGCGCGGTGGCAACGCCATCGTCGGGATGCGTTTCGACACCTCCGAGATGGGCGACGTCTGGACCGAGATCTGCGCGTACGGCACGGCCGTCGTCGCGATCCCCAAGACCGACGCCGCGAAGCAGACCGCCGCGGAACTCGGCTACGGCCAGCCGGCCGGCCCCGGTGCCGCACCACGTGCCCTGGGCGGCGCGCAGACGTTCGACCCCGCCGGCCCGGGGCAGGGCGGTGGCGGGCAACCCCAGGGACAGCCGGGCCAGCCGCCCTACGGCCAGCCGCCGCAGGGTCAGCCGTCGTACGGACAACCCCCGCAGGGTCAGCCGCCCTACGGCCAACCCGGTCAGCAGCCCTACGGGCAGCCGGGACAGGGTCAGCCGGGACAGGGTCAGCCGCCGTACGGCCAGCCGCCGCAGGGCCAGCAGCCGGGCGGGGTCGACTACACCAAGCGCTGAGCGGGGGACCAGCTCTCCCCCGCGCGCGGGCACCCCACGGCGCAGACTGGACCCATGCCTCACGACCGGCAGGGTCTCGCCGACTTCCTGCGTCACGCCCGCGCGGCGGCCGACGCCACCGAGGTCGTCAGCGACGGCCCGCGTCGCGTGAGCGGGCTGCGCCGCGAGGAGGTCGCGGCCCTCGCCGGCATCTCCGCCGACTACTACAAGCGGCTCGAGCAGGCGCGGGGCTCGACGCCCACCGCGAGCGTCGCGGCGTCGCTGTCCCGCGCGTTGCACCTGGACCCGGACCAGACCGACCACCTGCACCAGCTGGTCGGGGCGCCGGTGCCGGCCCGCGCTCCGCGCAACGAGACCCCGAGCGTGATCCTGCAGGCGCTGCTGGACCACCTCGACGACGTCCCCGCGGCGATCATCAGCGACCTCGGCGACCCGCTGGCCCAGAACCGGCTCGGCCAGATGCTCATCGGCCGTCGCGACGGCACCGGCCGCGAGCGCAACACCACCTGGCTGTGGTTCGCCGAGCCGAGCGTGCGCTGGCGTCACCCCGAGCAGGACCACGCCGAGGTCAGCCGGGCCTACGTCGCCGACCTGCGGGCCACCGCCTCGCGCCGCCGCGGCCACGAGGACGTGGAGACGTTCGTCCGCGACCTGCGCGCCGTCAGCCCGGAGTTCGCCACGCTGTGGGACGAACAGCACGTCCGGGTGCGGTCGTTCGACCGCAAGCGCCTCCGGCACCCCGAGGTCGGTGTGCTCCACATCGACTGCCGGTGGGCCGTCGACCCCGCCACCGGCCAGCGACTACTGGTGTTCGGGCCGACGCCGGGCTCGGGCGCCGAGGACCAGTTCCGCCTGCTGGCGGCCCTTCCGGACTCCTACCTGGAGCTCTCCCTCGCCGGGGAGACCGGAGTCACCAGCCCGTCGGCGGCTGCGGAGATTAACCTCTGAGGACGTGTCGACCTCTTCCGAGACTGCCCCCGTCCCCGAGCGCCCCGACGGCCTCCGCCCGAAGGACTTCCGCATCGAGAAGGACTCGATGGGCGAGGTGCGCGTCCCGGTCGACGCCCTCTGGCGGGCGCAGACGCAGCGGGCCGTCGAGAACTTCCCGATCTCCGGCCAGCCGATCGAACGCGAGCTGATCGCGGGCCTCGCGCTGGTCAAGGGCGCCGGCGCCCGGGTCCGCGCCAAGCGCGGCAAGCTCGACGCCGCGAAGGCCGACGCCATCGCCGAGGCCGCGAACGCCGTCGCCCGTGGTGACCACGACGACCAGTTCCCCATCGACATCTTCCAGACCGGCTCGGGCACCTCGAGCAACATGAACATGAACGAGGTGCTGGCGACCCTCGCGGCCAGGGCGCTCGGCGAGGGCACGACCGTGCACCCCAACGACGACGTCAACGACCCGCTGTCGAGCAACGACCAGTTCCCGACGGCCATCCACATCGCGGCCACCCGCGCGGTCCTGCGCGACCTCATCCCGTCGCTGCAGCACCTCGCCGCGGCACTGGAGGGCAAGTCGTCGGACTTCGCGTCCGTGGTGAAGTCGGGGCGCACCCACCTCATGGACGCCACGCCCGTGACGCTCGGGCAGGAGTTCGGCGGGTACGCCACCCAGGTCCGCCGCGGCGTGGAGCGGCTGCAGTCGTCGCTGTCGCGGGTGGCCGAGCTGCCGCTGGGCGGCACGGCGGTGGGCACCGGCATCAACGCGCCGGAGGGCTTCGCCGCCGACGTCATCGCGCTGATCGCCGCCGAGACCGGCCTGCCGCTCACCGAGGCTGCGGACCACTTCGAGGCCCAGGGCGCCCGTGACGGCCTGGTCGAGCTCTCGGGGCAGCTGCGGACGATCGCGGTCGGCCTCAACAAGATCGCCAACGACATCCGCTGGATGGGGTCCGGGCCGCGCACCGGTCTGTCCGAGCTCGCGCTGCCCGACCTGCAGCCGGGCAGTTCGATCATGCCCGGCAAGGTGAATCCCGTCCTGTGCGAGGCCGTCATGCAGGTCGTCGCGCAGGTGGTCGGCAACGACGCCGTCGTGGCGTGGAGCGGTGCTGCCGGCAACTTTGAGCTCAACGTCATGCTGCCGGTGATCAGCCGCAACGTGCTGGAGTCGATCCGGATCCTGGGCGCGGTGTCGCGGGTCTTCGCCGACCGGTGCATCAGCGGCCTCGAGGCGAACGTCGACCGCTGCCGCGAGTACGCCGAGTCGTCGCCGTCGATCGTCACCCCGCTCAACCACTACGTCGGCTACGACGAGGCCGGCAAGATCGCCAAGCAGGCGCTGGCCGAGCGCAAGACCATCCGCGCGGTCGTCATCGAGCGCGGGCACGTCGAGGCCGGGACCATCACCGAGGAGAAGCTCGACGAGGTCCTCGACGTCATGTCCATGACGCACTCGGGGTAAGCGTTCGGCCGCGGAGGGGAGGCGCGCCCCCGCGGCGGGAACGACGTGCGGCATGGGTTCGCTGAGCTCGGCGCTGATCTGGCGCGCCATCGGGTACGGCGTCGGGCTGGTCCTCATCGTGATCGCCGTGCTGGTCGGCCGGTCGATCGCGAAGCGGCGCATCGCCGCCGCCGTCGCCACGCCACGGCCGTTCGCGTTCGGCACCCGGATGGACCCGGTGCCCGGCACGAGCCTCAGCTTCGACGTCGACGTCGCGGGGCTGCCGGGCGTGGTGTCGGTGGCCCGGTTCGTCGAGCCGCCCGCGATCCGCAGCCTCGACCCGATGGCCCAGGTGATGCAACGGGCCGCGCGGGCCTGGATGGACCAGCCGCCGGGCCGGGTCCACGTCAAGGTGCCGCTCGGGCCGGAATGGCCGAGCCTGTCGATCCTGTTCCGCGCGGGTGGTCAGCAGGTCGGCACGGCGCTCGCGCGCTCCATCGGGACCGCCGGGACCGAGATACCCACCGGCGACGCCGCCTTCGACGCGCAGTACCGGATCGCCTCCGGTACACCCGATCCCCGACCGGCGCTGACCGTGGTCAACCCGCAGGTGCGGCAGATGATCCTGCAGGGCCGCGTGCAGCGATGGGTGAGCAGCACCGGCATGTGGATCGAGACCGGCTTCATGGATCCGGCGCAGGAGGCGGCCGCGGTGGACTGGACGATCCGGTTGGCGACGTTGATCGTCACGAGCTCCGGCATCCCGGTGATCCGGCCCGGACCCCCGCCGGTCGTCCCGGGCGGCCAGGTGCCAGCCTGATCCCATGACGCGCCCCGAGGTCCTCACCGCCGTCCCGACCCTGTTCGGTGCCGGCGGCGCGATCGATGCCGAGGAGACCCGACGGTTGCACACGGCACTGCACGACCACGTCGACGGCGTCTTCGTGGCCGGGACGACCGGGGAGTTCCCCGCCCTCGACGACGCCGAGCGGCTGGGGTTGTTCGCGCTCGCGCTGGAGGTCTGGGGCGCCGGGGCCGTCGTGGCGCACGTCGGTGCCCCGGCGACGTCGCAGGCCGTCTCGCTGACGCGGCACGCCGTGGCGCACGGGGTGCGCCGGCTCGCGGTGTTGCCGCCGTACTACTTCGCGGTCGACCGCGAAGTAGTAC
>CAXUNA010000063.1:0-11617 GCA_964252095.1 uncultured Jatrophihabitans sp.
CGCGCTCGCCGCCGTCGAGGCGGTACGGCCCAGCCCGGCCGCCGCCGCGCCCACCACCAACCCGTGGACGCTCGGCGGCAACACCGTCGCCACCGACGGCACCAACTTCATCGGCGTCAAGAACAAGGCGCCGATCATCTTCAAGACCCCCAAGACCGACGGCAGCGCGCTCGTCGAGCGGATGCGGGTCACCCCGGCCGGCGACGTCGGGATCGGCACCGCGGCCGCCACCGCCCGCCTCGACGTCGTCGGCAACGGCGCCATCGGGGTCCAGGGTCGCTCGACCGTCGCCACCACGACGGGCGTCCAGGGTGTGTCGGGCACGGGCTACGGGGTCAAGGGCGTGTCGTCCAGCAGCACGGGGGTCCGTGGGGAGTCCGGCTACATCGGCGTGGCCGGTCAGGCCGACTCCTACGGGGTGGCCGGCAAGGCCGACGGCGGGTACGGGGTCTACGGCTCGGGCGCGTACGGCGCGTACGGCGACGGGGTGACCTACGGCGTGTACGGGACCGGGGGCACCGGGGTGCGCGGCTTCTCGAACGACGGCAAGGGCGTCACGGGGACCGGAACGGTCGCGGGGGTCTACGGCACGGCGAACAGCTACCCCGTCTGGGGTGACGGGGGCCAGTTCTCGGTCTACGGCACCGGTGGCGGCACGTGCGGGGTGAAGGGCGTCGGCCCGTACGTCGGCAGCTGGGGCGAGGGCGCGAGCTACGGCGTCTACGGCCGGGGCTCCACGACCACCGGCGAGAACTACGGCGTGTTCGGGTCGACCGCGAGCAGCGCCGGCTACGGCGTCATCTCCAACGGCAACGCGCGGGTCTTCGGCACGCTGAGCAAGACCGCCGGGTCGTTCCAGATCGACCACCCGCTGGACCCCGAGCACAAGTGGCTGTCGCACTCGTTCGTCGAGAGCCCCGACATGATGAACGTCTACAACGGCAACGTGGTGCTCGGCGCCGACGGCACGGCCACCGTCGAGCTGCCCTCGTACTTCGGCGCGCTCAACCGCGACCACCGCTACCAACTCACCTGCATCGGGGGTCACGCCCCGGTCTACGTGTCGCACGAGGTGGAGAACGGCCGGTTCGGGATCGCGGGCGGCACCAAGGGTCTCAAGGTCTCGTGGCAGGTCACCGGCATCCGGCAGGACGACTACGCGAAGGCCCACCCGATCGTCGTCGAGCAGGACAAGAAGCCCGTCGAGAAGGGCAGCCGGATCTTCCGGCCGGCGGGCTCCACCGCGAAGCCGTGGCCGCCGGAACCGGTCACCCCGACCGGGCTGCCGCGACCCACCGCCCCGGCGCCCGAGCCCAAGGTCGCCCCGCCGCGCTGAGGGGCGGGCGTCGGGTCAGAACAGCTGGCCCACCGCGTGGATGACCAGGCCGACCAGTGCACCCACCACGGTGCCGTTGATGCGGATGAACTGCAGGTCGCGCCCGACCTGCAGTTCGAGCCGGCGGCCGGTCTCCTGCGCGTCCCAGCGGGCGACGGTCGAGGAGATCAGCGAGCCGACCTCGTTGCCGTAGCGGGTGACGACGTGCGCCACACCGCGCTGCACGACCGCCTCGACCCGCGCCTGCATGGCGGGGTCGTCGCGCAGCGACCGGCCGGCCGAGACGACGATCGCAGCGGCCGAGCGGCGCAGTTCGGAATCGGGGTCGACCGCGCTGCCCGTCACCGCGACCTTGACGTGGTCCCACAACGTCTCCAGCCAATCGCGGACGGCCGGGTGGTCGAGCAGCTGGTTCTTCGCCGCGTCGAGCTTGGCGATGGTCGCGGGATCCTCGCGCAACCGGACCGCGTACTCGCGCAGGTAGCTGTCGAACCGCTGCCGCAACTGGTGGTCCGGGCCGTCGACGACGTCGCGCAGGAACGTCTGCAGGCCGCGGAACAGCCGGTCGAACACCCGGTCGTCGACCCACGAGGGCACCCACTCGGGCGACTCCTGCGCGACCCGCTGCCGGAACACCGTCCGGTTCTCGTCGAGGAAGTGGGCGAGGCCGCGCAGCGCCCCGGTCAGCGCGACCTGGTGCTGCCCGCTCTCGACCACCGCGTCGAGCACCCGCGAGGCCACCGGGGCGACGTCGAGGGCCCGGAGGCGTTCCTCGACGATCCGCGCGAGGGCCGGGGCGATGTCGTCGTCGCGCAGCACTCGCGAGACGCCCTCGAGCGTCACCGCCGCCTCGTCGACGATCCGCTTCGCGTGCACGGGATCGGCGAGGAACTCCCCCGCGCGTCGCGCGAGCCGGAGCGAGGCGAGGCGGCTCCCGACGATGTCCGCGGTGAGGAAGTTCTCCTGAACGAACGTCGCGAGGGAGTCGCCGATCTGGTCCTTCTTGCGGGGGATGATCGCGGTGTGCGGGATCGGCAGTCCGAGCGGACGCCGGAACAGCGCGGTGACGGCGAACCAGTCCGCGAGCCCACCGACCATCGCCGCCTCGGCCGCGGTCTCGAGGTAACCCCAGCCGGCCGGGTCACCCGGGTCGCCGCCGAAGACGCGCGCGACCACGAACAGGGCGGCGGCCACGAGCAGCAGCGAACCCGCGATGACCTTCATGCGCCGCAGCGCGGCGAGGCGGACCGGGTCGGGGACCGGGAGGGTCACGACCTAGGCCACGACGGCGGCGACCGCGGCGACCAGCCGGTCCGCGGCGGCCGCGGGGTCGGGTGCGTAGCCGAGGAACAGCGACGGCTCGACGAGTTCGGCCTCGACGACGACCGGGCCGCCCGGGGCCGGCAGCAGGTCGATGCGCGCGTACACCGGGGTGACGCCGAAACGTTCGGTCACGTACGCGAGCACCTGCTCCGCGACGGCGGTCTCGGCGCCCGACATCGTCTCCTCGACGAACAGCCCGTGGCCGTCGAGCTCCGCGGGCTGGTGCAGCTCGCGCACCGTGCCCGGCGCCAGCAGCGCGGACTTGCGGGCGGCGTGCGAGACGACCCCGCCCAGGCACACCACGGCGGTCTCCCCGGCGGTGTCGACGTCGGCGACGTACGGCTGCACCAGCGCGACGCGGCCGTCGGCGTGCAGGGCGGCCAGGTGCTCGCGGGCCGCGTCGAGTCCGGCCGGCGACGAGAAGCGCCCGGCACCGCGCGAGCCCGCACCGACCGACGGCTTCACCACGAACTCGCCGGACAGGTCGACGGGCAGCGACTCGCCGGGCGCGACGAACTCGGTGGGGACGACCGGCACGTCGGCGGCGGCCAGATCCCGCAGGTAGGTCTTGTCGGAACTCCAGGAGACCACCGGGAACGGGTTCAGCAGCAACGGCACCGTGCCGGCCCAGGCGAGGAACTCCTCGCGGCGGGGCGTGTAGTCCCACGTCGCCCGCAGCACCGTGACGTCGAAGGTGGACCAGTCGACGGCCGGGTCGTCCCAGATCTGCCAGGAGGCGTCGTGGCCTGCGCGCACGAAGGCCTCGAGCAGGATCGCGGCGTCCTCGTCCCCGGCGGGGAAGGCCGTGCAGGAGGCGAGCGCGACGCGGCTCATCGGGTCGACCGCCTCAGCTGACGAGGACGTCGATCGCGAGCGCCACGAAGACGAACGCGAGGTAACTGTTCGACAGGTGGAACAGTCGCATCGGCGCGGCCACCGATGCGCCCGAGAGCGTGCCGTCGGCCGCGGTGTCGCGCTTGACGCCGGTGAGGACGCGGTGGGCGACGACCAGCAGCACCAGCCCGGCGGCTCCGGCCAGCACGCCGTACAGCCAGGACACCGACGACGACAGCGGCCACACCGCGACGCTCGCGAGAACGGTCAACCAGGTGTAGACGACGATCTGCCGCGCGACGGTGACCGGCCCCGCGACCACCGGCAGCATCGGGACCCCGGCGCGCGCGTAGTCCTCGCGGTAGCGCATGGCGAGTGACCAGAAGTGCGGCGGCGTCCAGAAGAAGATCACGGCGAACAACGCGACCGATGCCCAGGACAACGATCCGGTGACGGCGGCCCAGCCGATGAGCACCGGCATGCACCCGGCGGCCCCGCCCCAGACGATGTTCTGGGAGGTCCGCCGCTTCAGCAGCATCGTGTAGACGATGGCGTAGAACGCGATGGCAACCGCCGTGAGCACGGCGGCGAGCCAGGTCGTGAGCACCGCCATGGTGGCGACGGCGACGACGCCGAGCACCCACCCGAAGACCAACGCCGCCCGCGGGCTGACCACCGGGGTGCCCGAGGCGCCGGTGACCAGCGGCCGGTGGCCGGTGCGGCGCATGAGGGCGTCGATGTCGCGGTCGATGTAGCAGTTGAAGGCGTTGGCGCTGCCGGCGGCGAGCGTGCCGCCGACCAGCGTGGCCACGAGCACGACCCACCCGGGCCAGCCGTCGGCGGCCAGGACCATGGTCGGCACGGTCGTGACGAGCAGCAGTTCGATGATCCGGGGCTTGGTGAGCGCCACGTACGCACGGACCGTCGCCCAGGCGCCGGTGCCGACCGGGCGGGTCTCGCGCGTGGGGCGGACCAGATCGGTCGACGTGCTCGGAGCCGCGGATCCGGCCGGCTCGGACCGCCCGGCCACCGGCACGACGACGCGGTGCGATCCCTGCGGCAGCAGCGGAGCCACCGGGGTTTGCGTCACGAGGTGAGCGTAACCACCGGCCCTCGCGCTGCTGATCGCGACCCGCACACCTGATGTTCACCCCGGGGCGAACCGGCCCCCCGCACGGCTGGGCATACCGGTGCTGGAGCCCGGGTTGACCTGGATAGGCTGATGACAGGGCTCCGGCGAGTGTGCGAACCGGGTCGTCCGCAACAAGTGGAGACGAACGTCATAGCGCTGCGAAGGGGAACCTCTACCGTGACCGAAGAGTCGACCGCATCCGAAGGTGACGCCGCCGAGTACGGCCGGCCCAAGGAAGCCCAGATCGTCCAGAACTACCCGGACTGGTGGACCGATCTCGACACCAAGGCGGTGAACACCGCCCGCCTGCTGGCAGCGGACGCCGTGCAGAAGTCCGGCAGCGGTCACCCCGGCACCGCGATGAGCCTCGCGCCCCTGGCGTACCTGCTCTACCAGCGCGTGATGAAGGCCGACCCGGCCGATCCGCAGTGGCCGGGGCGCGACCGCTTCCTCATGAGCAACGGCCATGCCGTGCTCACCCAGTACACCGAGTTGTTCCTCGCGGGCTACGGCCTCGAGGTCGACGACCTCAAGGCGCTGCGCACCTGGGGCTCGCTCACCCCGGGCCACCCCGAGTACAGCCACACGGCCGGCGTGGAGATCACCACCGGCCCGCTCGGCCAGGGCGTCGCGAACGGTGTGGGCATGGCCATGGCCGCCCGCCGCGAGCGCGGTCTGCTCGACCCCGACGCCGAACTCGGGACGTCGCCGTTCGACCACCAGATCTACGTCATCGCGGGTGACGGCTGCATGGAGGAGGGCGTGGCGTCGGAGGCCAGTTCGCTCGCCGCCACCCAGCGCCTCGGCAACCTGACGCTGTTCTGGGACGACAACCGCATCTCCATCGAGGACGACGTCACGATCGCGTTCACCGAGGACGTCGCGGCGCGCTACGCGGCCTACGGCTGGCACGTCCAGTACGTCGAGTCCGGCGAGGACGTCGCGGCCCTCGAGGCGGCGATCGAGGCGGCCCACGCCGTCACCGACAAGCCGAGCTTCATCGCGGTCCGCACCATCATCGGCTGGCCCGCGCCGACCCTGCAGGGCACCGGCAAGTCGCACGGCGCCGCGCTGGGCGACGAGGAGATCGCCGGCACCAAGGAGTTCCTGGGCTTCGACCCGGCGAAGACGTTCGACGTCGACCCCGCCGTCCTCGCGCACACCCGCCAGGCGGTCGAGCGCGGCCGCGAGGCGAAGGCCGAGTGGCAGAAGGCCTACGACGCCTGGGCCGGCAAGAACCGTTCCGGCAAGGCGCTGCACGACCGCCTCTCGACGCGGTCGCTGCCCGACGGCTGGACCGACGCGCTGCCGGTGTTCCCGCACGAGAAGGACGGCAAGCCGCAGTCGATGGCCACCCGCAAGGCGGGCGGCGAGGTGCTCGGCGCCCTGGCCGACGCGCTTCCGGAGCTGTGGGGCGGTTCGGCCGACCTCGCCGAGTCCAACCTGACCACGATGAAGGGCCAGCCGAGCTTCCTGCCGGCCGACCGCCAGTCGAAGATGTTCACCGGTGGGCCCTACGGCCGCACGCTGCACTTCGGCATCCGCGAGCACGCCATGGGCGCGATCATGAACGGCATCAGCGTGCACGGCGGGACCCGCGTGTACGGCGGCACGTTCCTCATCTTCAGCGACTACATGCGGCCCCCGGTCCGGCTCGCGGCGATGATGCACCAGCCGACGCTGTACGTCTGGACCCACGACTCGATCGGCCTGGGCGGCGACGGTCCGACCCACCAGCCGATCGAGCAGCTGGCCGCCCTGCGCGCCATCCCGGGCCTCAACGTCGTCCGGCCGGCGGACGCCAACGAGACCGCCGCGGTGTGGAGGAAGGCGCTGGAGACCACCGACGCCCCCACCGCGTTCGCGCTGTCCCGGCAGAACCTGCCGACCATCGAGGCATCACGCGTCGCCGACGCCGGCAAGGGCGCCTACGTCCTCGAGGACGCGTCCGAGGGGCTGCCGCAGCTGGTCCTCATCGCCACCGGGTCCGAGGTCGCCCTCGCGGTCCAGGCGCGCGAGCGGCTCGAGGCCGACGGCGTGCGGACCCGCGTGGTCTCGATGCCGTGCCAGGAGTGGTTCAAGGCCCAGCCGCAGAGCTACCAGCAGCAGGTGCTGCCCCCGGCGGTCCGCGCGCGCGTCAGCGTCGAGGCGGGCATCGCCATGGGCTGGCGGGACTGGGTCGGCGACGCCGGCGAGAGCGTCTCGATCGAGCACTTCGGTGCGAGCGCCGAGGGCGACATCCTCATGGAACAGTTCGGCTTCACCGTGGATGCCGTGGTCACCGCCGCCCACACCTCACTGCAGCGCGCTACGGACATCAGCGCACCCGTCACGTCCTGAACGTTCCACCCCGCGACTGAAGGAGACCCCATGTCCCACGACGGACTGGACCCGCTGGCCCACCTGGTCGAGCACGGCACCTCACCCTGGCTCGACGACATCAGCCGTGAGCGCCTGCGCACCGGCAACCTGCAGGAGCTCATCGACACCAAGCACGTCCTCGGCGTGACGAGCAACCCGTCGATCTTCCAGAAGGCGATGGAGAAGGGCGACGCCTACGACGACCAGATCCAGGCGCTCGCCCGCCGCGGCGTCTCGGTCGAGGAGGCCGTGCGCCTGCTCACCGCCTACGACATCCGCTGGGCCGCCGACGTGCTGCGCCCCGTCTACGACGCGACCGACGGCCAGGACGGCCGGGTCTCGCTCGAGGTCGACCCCCGCATCGCGCACGACACCGGCAAGACCACCGCCGAGGCCGAGGCGCTGTGGTGGCTCGTCGACCGCCCGAACACCATGATCAAGATCCCCGCCACCGAGGAGGGGATCGACGCGATCGAGACCACGATCGGCCAGGGCATCAGCGTCAACGTCACGCTGATCTTCGCGATCGAGCGGTACGAGCGCGTCATGGGCGCGTACCTCAACGGGCTCGAGCTCGCGCAGAAGCGCGGCATCGACCTGTCGACCATCCGCTCGGTCGGGTCCTTCTTCGTGTCGCGCGTCGACACCGAGGTCGACGCCCGCCTGGACAAGATCGGCACCGACGAGGCGCTCGCGCTCAAGAGCAAGGCCGCCATCGCCAACGCTCGGCTCGCCTACGAGGCGTACGAGAAGATGTTCTCGGGCGGGCGCTGGGAGGCCCTCGCGGCCGCCGGTGCGCACGTCCAGCGTCCGCTGTGGGCGTCGACCTCGGTCAAGGACCCGAACCTGCCCGACACGCTCTACGTCTCCGAGCTGGTCGCGCCGAACACCGTGAACACCATGCCGGAGGCGACCCTCAACGCGTTCGCCGACCACGGCGAGGTCGGTGGCGACACGGCCGCTGCGGGCTACGACGAGGCTCGCGAGGTGTTCAGCAAGCTCGACGCGCTCGGCATCCCGATGTCGGATGTTGTCCAGGTGCTCGAGAGCGAGGGCGTGCAGAAGTTCGAGGACTCCTGGGCGCAGCTGCTCGAGGGCGTGCAGAAGCAGCTCGAGGCCAAGGTCTGATCCGGGTCCGAGCGCGTCGTCATCGCAGGCCATCGAGGAGAGAGACCCGCGCGTGAGCGATTCGGGAACTGACACACCGGTCGAGGACGTCGAGCAGCCGCGTCCCGACACCACGACGGCGGCCCCGCCGCCGGTGCCCGTCGAGAGCGGGCCACCGGCGATGGGTGCGATGACGCCGGCGGCCCGGGCGAACCCGTTGCGGGACGCGTCCGACCGCCGACTGCCGCGCGTGCCGGAGCCGTGCGCGCTGGTCGTCTTCGGCGTCACCGGCGACCTGTCGCGCAAGAAGCTGCTGCCGGCGATCTACGACCTCGCGAACCGGGGGCTGCTGCCCACCGACTTCGTGCTGCTCGGGTTCGCCCGCCGCGACTGGGGCGACGGCGACTTCGAGACGCTCGCGCGCAAGGCCGCCCAGGCGGGTGCGCGCACGGCGTGGAACGAGGAGGTCTGGGCGCGGCTGTCGGGCAACATCAAGTTCGTCCCCGGCTCGTTCGACGACGACGCCGCGTTCGACGAGCTGTCGCGGACGTTGACCGATCTCGAGGAGTCCCACGGGATCAAGGGCAACGCGGCGTTCTACCTGTCGATCCCGCCGGTGCTGTTCCCGACCGTGCTGGGGCAGATGCACCGCACCGGGATGGCCGACAACAAGCAGGCCGGCGGCTGGCGCCGCGTCGTGGTCGAGAAGCCGTTCGGGCACGACCTGCCCAGCGCGCTCGAGCTCAACCACCTCGTGGACTCGGTCTTCACGCCTGGTGACGTGTACCGGATCGACCACTACCTGGGCAAGGAGACCGTCCAGAACATCATGGCGCTCCGGTTCGCCAACCAGCTGTTCGAGCCGGTGTGGAACGCCAACTTCGTCGACTCGGTGCAGATCACCATGGCCGAGGACATCGGCACCGGTGGCCGCGCCGCGTTCTACGACGCCACGGGTGCCGCCCGCGACGTCCTGCAGAACCACCTGCTGCAGCTGCTCGCGCTGGTCGCCATGGAGGAGCCGGTCGAGTTCGCCGCGGAGGAGATCCGCACCGAGAAGATCAAGGTGCTGCGGGCGATCACGCTGCCCGACGATCTGTCCGCCTACGCCATCCGTGGTCAGTACGACCAGGGCTGGCTCGCCGGGGAGCGGGTCAAGGCGTACCGCGCCGAGGAGGGCGTGCCGTCGGACTCGAACACCGAGACCTACGCCGCGGTGAAGCTCAACATCGAGACCCGCCGCTGGGCCGGGGTGCCGTGGTACCTGCGGACCGGCAAGCGACTCCCCCGCCGCGTCACGGAGATCGGCGTGCTGTTCAAGAAGGCGCCGCACCTGCCGTTCAACCGCACCGACACCCGCGAACTCGGTCACAACTCGCTGGTCATCCGGGTGCAGCCGGACGAGGGCGTCACGCTGAAGTTCGGCTCCAAGGTGCCGGGCTCGGCGATGGAGGTCCGCGACGTCGCGATGGACTTCCTCTACGGCGAGGCGTTCACCGAGGCCTCGCCCGAGGCCTACGAGCGGCTCATCCTCGACGTCCTGCTCGGTGACGCGACGCTGTTCCCGCGCAACGACGAGGTCGAGGCGAGCTGGTGGGTCATCGACCCGCTGGAGGAGTTCTGGGCCGGATCCAGCCCGCACCTGTACCGGGCCGGTGAGTGGGGCCCGCACGCGGCGGACGAGATGCTCGCCCGCGACGGAAGGATGTGGAGGCGGCCATGAGCACCCCACGACACTGCTCCGCAAGAACGGCTCCGCACTTTCGAGGGGACCCCGCGTGACGACACTCTGGGACACCACCGGTACCGCGGTGGTCAAGGCCCTCGCCGCCGAACGCCGGACCGGTGGCGCCGTGACGAGCGGGCTCGCACTGACGCTCGTCATCGTCGTCGACGAGAAGGACGTGCAGGAGGCGGAGACCGCGGCGACGCTCGCGGCCTCCAAGCACCCGATGCGGGCGCTCATGGTCATCCGCCGGCAGATCGACGCACCGGTCCCCCGCCTCGACGCCGAGGTGGTGCTGGGCGGGCGGCTCGGTCCGGGTGAGGCGGTCGTCATGCGGATGTACGGCCGGCTCGCCCTGCACGCCGAGTCGGTGACGCTGCCGCTGCTCGCGCCCGACGCGCCGGTCGTCACCTGGTGGCACGGCGCGCCGCCGGACCGGATCTCCTACGACCCGTTGGGGGTCTTCGCCGACCGCCGGATCACCGAGGTCGGGCTGGCGTCCGACCGCGTCGCGGCCCTGCGCCAGCGCGCGGCCGACTTCGCGCCGGGCGACACCGACCTCGCCTGGACCCGCGTCACCAGTTGGCGTGCCACGCTCGCCTCGGCGTTCGACGGCACCACGTCGGCCGCGACGTGGGCGACGGTCGACGGCGACGAGAGCGACCCGTCCGCCCTGCTGCTCGCGGGCTGGCTGTCCTCGCGGCTCGGGTTCTACGTGCCGGTGCGACGCACCGGCGGCGGGCTCGCCATCCGCGAGGTGACCATCGGCATGGAGGACGACTCCACGCTGCAGGCCACCCGGGAGGGCAGCCGGATGGTGCTGCGACGCACCGGCCAGCCGGACTCGTTCTCGCCGTTCCCGGAGCGCACGCTCGGCGAGCTGCTGGCCGAGGAGCTGCGCCGGCTGGACTCGGACCGCGTGTACTCCGAGTCGCTCGGCGCCGTCACCGGCACGTCCGGGCTGCCGGAGCGCCCGAACAAGCGGGTGCACATCTGGAACGACCCGGCGCTCGCGCCGGAATCGCCCGCCGCCTCGTGAGCGCGCCGTCCACCGACCCGGGCGCCGGGCGTCCCGGTCCTCAGCTGGAGGTCTCGGACTCCGCGGACGCCCTCGCGGCCGCGGTTTGCGCGCGGCTCGTGGAGCTGATCGTCGCCGCTCAGCAGGCCCGCGGGTCGGCGTCCCTGGTGATCACCGGCGGGCGGGTCATGAAGCAGGTCCTGCTGTCGTTGGCCCAGGGCACGTCGGGTGCGGGCGGCATCGACTGGTCCGCCGTCGACGTCTGGTGGGGCGACGAGCGCTGGGTGGACCAGGACTCCAGCGACCGCAACGACGCCGAGTTCGGACCGGTCGCCGCGGCGGCCGCGTTCGACCCCGCCCGGATCCATCGGATGCCGGCCGTCGGGGACTTCGCCACCGCCGGGGCCGCCGCCGACGCCTACGCGTCCGCGCTCGCCGCCTCCGCCCGAGACCGTGGTGAGGACGGCCCGGTGCCGCACTTCGACGTCGCCCTGCTGGGTGTGGGCGAGGACGGCCACTGCGCGTCCCTGTTCCCGGGCAACCCCGGCACGAGCGTGCTCGACCGGGCGGTCATCGCGGTGCACGAATCCCCGAAGCCGCCCCCGGACCGGATGTCGCTGACGTTCCCGACCCTCGACGCCGCGGCCGAGATCTGGTTCGTCACCGCCGGAACGGGCAAGGCCGATGCCGTGGCGGCGGCATTGACGGGTGGCCCGCGCCCGACCGAGGTGCCGTCGTCGGCTCCGCGCGGACGTCAGGCCACGCGCTGGCTCGTGGGCC
>CAXUNA010000064.1:0-11504 GCA_964252095.1 uncultured Jatrophihabitans sp.
GCGCGCGGCGGGTCGGCCCGCGCCACCGTGTGGCCCGCCGCGCGCAGGGCGTCCGCGGCGATCGCGACCGCGCGCGCGTACGACGCGGCGACCGGCGTCAGCGGCACCGGCGAGCGTGTGGTGACCGCGACGCGCAACGGGCCGGTGTCGAGCGCGACGGCGAGACCGGGGTCGGCGGCGAGCACCGACAGCAGCAGAGCGGCGTCGTCGACGGTCGTGGCGAGCGGGCCGTGTTCGGACAGCCCGAACCAGTCGGGCTCGTCGCCCCACGGCACCACGCCGTGCCCGGGCTTGAACCCGACCAGCCCGGTGCAGGCGGCGGGGATCCGCAGCGACCCCATGCCGTCGTTGCCGTGTGCAACGCTCACCATGCCGGCGGCGACCGCCGCGGCGCTGCCGCCGCTGGAACCGCCCGGTGAACGGGTGTGGTCGAGCGGGTTGCGGGTGACGCCGAAGGGCGAGTCGGTGGTGCCGAAGACGCAGAGCTCCGGCACCCGGGTCAGGCCGACCACGACGGCACCGGCCCTCCGCAACCGCGTCACGACCTCGTGACTGCGGGCCTGCGGTTCGGGTGACGTGGCGAGCGAGCCGTTGCGTGACGGCTCACCCTCGACCGCGACGTTGTCCTTCACCGCGACCGGAACGCCCGCGAGCGGCAGGGAGAACCGGTTCGGCCGGGCGTCGACGGCGTCCGCCTCGGCGAGTGCCCGCTCGGCCCGCACGACCTGGAAGGCGCCGATCGCGGGGTCTCGTTCGGTGATGCGCGCGAGTGCGGCCTCGACCTCGGCGCGGGCGGTGCTGCGGCTGGCGCGCACCTCGGCGGCGATCTGGGTGGCGGTCTGCGGCATGGCCAGACGCTATCGCCCGGAGCCGACGCCGCCTCAGAGGAAGCGGGAGATGATCTCCTTCATGATCTCGTTGGTCCCGCCGTAGATCTTCTGGATGCGGGCGTCGGTCCACATCCGCGAGATCGGGTACTCGGCCATGTAGCCGTAACCGCCGAAGAACTGCAGGCAGCCGTCGGCGACGTCGCACTGCATCTGGGTGGTCCACCACTTCGCCATCGACGCGGTGGGGACGTCCAGCTCGCCCGCGAGGTGCTTGGTGATGCAGTCGTCGACGAACACCCGCGCGATCGTCGCGGTGGTGGCCATCTCGGCCATCGAGAACTTGGTGTTCTGGAAGTGGAACACCGGCCGGCCGAACGCCTCGCGTTCCTTGGTGTAGCGCAGCGTGTGCTCGACCGAGACCTCGATGCCGGCGACGGCCGCGACGGCGATGGCGAGCCGTTCCTGCGGCAGCTGCTGCATGAGCTGTACGAAACCCTGTCCCTCCTCGCCTCCGAGCAGGTTGGCGGCGGGCACGCGGACGCCGTCGAAGAACAGCTCCGCGGTGTCCTGTCCGTGCTGCCCGACCTTCTTCAGCACCCGCCCGCGGGAGAAACCCTCGGCGGCCTCGGTCTCCACGACGACCAGCGAGATGCCCCGCGCCTTGTCCTCGGGGTCGGTCTTCGCGACCACCACCACGAAGTTCGCGTGGAACCCGTTGGTGATGAAGGTCTTCGCGCCGTCGACGACGTAGCTGTCGCCGTCACGGAGCGCCTTGGTCCGCACGCTCTGCAGGTCCGACCCCGTGCCCGGCTCGGTCATCGCGACCGCGCCGACGAGCTCCCCGGTGGCGAGCCGCGGCAGCCAGCGCTGCTTCTGCTCCTCGGTGCCGTAGCTGTTGACGTAGTGGGCGACGATCGTGCTGTGCACCGAGGTGCCGAGACTCGGTGCGAGCGTGCGGGCCTGTTCCTCCATCAGCACCGCCTCGAGCGCGAACGTGCCGCCGCCACCGCCGTACTCGGTGGGGATCGACGGGCACAGCAGCCCGATCTCGCCGGCCTTGTTCCAGACCTCGCGGTCGACGTGCTGCTGCTCGCCCCACCGCTCCTCGTGCGGCGCGCACTCCTTCGCGAGGAACGAGTGGGCGAGGTCGCGGAACGCCTCGACGTCGTCGTCACTCCAGGCCGGTCGGGTGGTCGTGGTCATCAGGCGGTTCCCTTCAGGGAGGCGTCGTTGCCGTGGTGCGGGTCGGGGACGCTCGGGGGCTCGAGGCCGCGGCGGGCGGCGCGGTCCGCGGCCTGGCCGAAGGCGGCGACGAGACCGTGCACCGCGAGCGGGCGCAGCCGGGCCAGGACCGCGACCAGCTGCTCGTGGTCGATCTCGCCGCGTTGGTACGGCGCCCAGAACTGCTCGACGAACAGGTCGGTCAACCCCTCGGCGACGGCCGTCGTGTGCGTCTCGATGATCGCCGCCGACTCGCGCAGCACCACCGCGGGCACGGGGTACCGCATGAGGTCGAGCGCGTGGCCGAGCATCGCGGGGGAGACCGCGAACTCGTCGCCCGCCCGCTGTTCCACCGCGCCGAGTTGGCGCAGGTGACGCAGCTCCTCGTCGTCGAGTACGCGGCCGGCGCGGCGTTCGAGCGCGGCGCGGTCGAGGACCTCGCGCTCGTCGGACAGCCACGGGGCGAGGACGGCCGACTGCACCGCGTACTCGGCGGGGCCGGCGTCGTCGGGGACGCGCGCGAGCACGCGTTCGATCGCGGCGAGGGTGTAGCCGTGGTCCTGCAGGGTGCGGATGAGTTCGAGGCGCATGCGGTGCGAGGCGTCGTACCAGGCGACACGCCCACGGCGGACCGGCGGCGCCACGAGACCTTCGCTGACGTAGAAGCGGATGGTCCGGACGGTCATCCCGGTGCGGGCGGCGAGCTCGTCGACCGTGAGCTCGGCAGCGTCCGACGACGTGGTCTGCGTCTCCGCCGCGACGTCTGGCACAGGCCGACTGTAACAGTCATACTGTCAACGTCTGGCTGTTCGTGGTCGGGGAGTTTCAACGAGGAGGACCTGTGACCGAAGCGTTCGTGTACGACGCGATCCGCACGCCGCGTGGCAAGGGCAAGGCGAACGGCAGCCTGCACGGCAGCAAGCCGGTCTCGCTGGTCGTCGGCCTGCTCGAGGAACTGCGCAAGCGCAACCCCGATCTCGACCCGTCCCGCGTCGAGGACGTCATCCTCGGCTGCGTCACGCCGGTCGGTGACCAGGGCGCCGACATCGCCCGCACGGCGGCGCTCGCGGCGGGCTACGAGACGGCCGGTCCCGGCTTCCAGCTCAACCGCTTCTGCGCCTCCGGCCTGGAGGCCGTGAACATCGCGGCGCAGAAGGTGCGTTCCGGCTGGGAGGACCTGATCATCGCCGGCGGCGTCGAGTCGATGTCGCGCGTGCCCATGGGCAGTGACGGCGGCGCGTGGGCGATGGATCCCGAGACGGCGTACGACACCAGCTTCGTCCCGCAGGGTGTGAGTGCGGATCTCATCGCCTCCATTGAGGGATTCTCCCGTTCCGACGTCGACCTCTACGCGGTCGAGTCCCAGGAGCGGGCCGCGAAGGCGATCGCCGACGGCGCGTTCACCCGCTCGGTGGTCCCGGTGGTCGACGTCAACGGCCGGATCGTGCTCGACCACGACGAGTTCCCGCGTCCCGGCACCAGCCCCGAGAGCCTCGGCGGCCTGAAGCCGTCGTTCGCGGGCATCGGCGAGGGCGGTGGGTTCGACGCCGTGGCGCTGCAGAAGTACCACTGGGTCGAGAAGATCGACCACGTGCACACGCCGGGCAACTCCTCGGGGATCGTCGACGGCGCCGCGGCGGTGCTGGTCGGGTCCGAGCAGATCGGGACCGACCTCGGGCTCACGCCGCGCGGGCGGATCGTGTCCACGGGCGTCGTCGGCACCGAGCCGACCATCATGCTGACCGGCCCCGCGCCCTCGGCGCGCAAGGCGCTGGCCAAGGCCGGGCTCGACTTCGACGACATCGACCTGTTCGAGATCAACGAGGCGTTCGCGGCCGTCGTCATGAAGTTCATGAAGGACACCGGTGTGCCGCACGAGAAGGTCAACGTCAACGGCGGCGCGATCGCGCTCGGCCACCCGCTCGGTGCCACCGGCGCGATGCTCGTCGGCACCGTCCTCGACGAACTCGAGCGACGCGACCAGCGCTACGGCCTGGTCACCCTCTGTGTCGGGGGCGGCATGGGTGTCGCCACCGTCGTCGAGCGGCTCTGACCCTCCTCCACCTCCCGACGTTCGACGCAGGACACACGAGACGAGAGCGACGCATGCCTGAGAGCACGATCCGCTGGGACCAGGACGCCGACGGCGTCGTCACGCTGACGCTCGACGACCCCACGCAGCGTGCCAACACGATGAACGCCGCCTTCCAGGAGTCGCTGGGCGCGGCGGTCGACCGGCTCGAGGCGGAGAGGGACTCGATCACCGGTGTGGTGATCACGTCGGCGAAGAGCACGTTCTTCGCCGGCGGCGACCTGCGGCTGTTGTCGCAGGTCACGCCCGACGACGCCGAGGAGTTCGGTGCGGGCGTCGAGCAGATGAAGGCGCGCCTGCGGCGGCTGGAGAAGCTCGGGCGTCCGGTCGTCGCGGCCCTGAACGGCGCCGCGCTCGGCGGCGGGCTGGAGATCGCGCTGGCGTGTCACCACCGCATCGCGCTCGAGAACCCCAAGGCGAAGTTCGGTTTCCCCGAGGTCACTCTCGGTCTGCTCCCCGGTGCGGGCGGCGTGGTCCGGTCGGTGCGGATGCTCGGCATCGCCGACGCCCTGATGAAGGTGCTGCTGCAGGGCACGCAGTACGGCCCGGCGGCGGCGGTCGAGGTCGGGCTCGTCGACGACCTCGCGGCGACTCCCAAGGACCTGCTGGCGCAGGCGCGGGCGTGGATCGCGGCGCACCCCGACGCCGCGCAGCCGTGGGACGTCAAGGGTTACCGGATGCCCGGCGGCACCCCGACCACCCCGAAGCTCGCCGCGGTGCTGCCGGCGTTCCCGGCCAACCTGCGCAAGCAGCTCAAGGGCGCCCCGATGCCCGCGCCGCACCACACCATGTGTGCGGCCGTCGAGGGCGCCGAGGTCGACGTCGACACCGCCCTCGCCATCGAGGGCCGATACTTCGTCAACCTCGCGACCGGTCAGGTCGCGAAGAACATGATCCAGGCGTTCTGGTTCGACCTCAACGCCATCAACGGCGGCGGTTCGCGGCCGGCGGGGTTCGAGCCGCGGCCGACGACGAAGGTGGCCGTGCTCGGCGCCGGGATGATGGGGGCGGGCATCGCGTACGTCAGCGCGCGCGCCGGGATCGACGTCGTGCTCAAGGACGTCTCGATCGAGGCGGCCGAGAAGGGCAAGGCGTACTCGCAGGGCCTGTTGGACAAGGCGGTCTCCCGCGGCAAGCTGACCGAGCAGAAGCGCGAGGAGGTGCTGGCGCGCATCACGCCCACCGCCGACTACGCCGACCTCGCCGGTGCCGACCTCATCGTCGAGGCCGTGTTCGAGAAGCAGTCGCTCAAGCACGAGGTGTTCGCCTCGGCCGAACCCGCCGTCCTCCCCGACGCCCTGCTCGGCTCCAACACCTCGACGCTGCCGATCACCGGTCTCGCCGAGGGTGTGCAGCGCCGGGCGGACTTCATCGGCCTGCACTTCTTCTCGCCGGTCGACAAGATGCCGTTGCTGGAGATCATCCGCGGCGAGCAGACCTCCGATGCGGCGCTGGCCCGCGCGCTCGACTACGCGCAGCAGATCAAGAAGACGCCCATCGTCGTCAACGACAGTCGCGGGTTCTTTACCTCGCGGGTCATCGGCACATTCGTCAACGAGGCGCTGGCGATCCTCGCCGAGGGTGCGCCGCCGGCGTCGGTCGAGCAGGCGACGCTGCAGGCGGGCTACCCGGTCGGCGCGCTGCAGTTGGCCGACGAGCTCAACCTCGAGCTGTTCCTGAAGATCCGCGACGAGGCGCGCGAGGCGGCGGGCGGCTCGTACGTGCGGCACCCGGCCGAGGACGTCGTCGAGAAGATGGTGTCGCTGGGGCGTTCCGGCCGACTCAAGGGCGCGGGGTTCTACGACTACGACGAGAACGGCAAGCGCACCGGCCTGTGGTCCGGCCTCGCCGAGCACTTCCCGCCGGTCGCCGACCCGTCGGCGCTCGACCTGCACGAGCTCGGCGAGCGGATGCTGGTCATCGAGGCCGTCGAGAGCGCGCGGTGCGTGGAGGAGGGCGTGCTGGTCACGACCGCCGACGCCAACATCGGTTCGATCATGGGCATCGGCTTCCCGCCGTGGACCGGTGGCGCGCTGCAGTACGTCAACGGGTTCGACGGCGGGGTCGCGGGATTCGTCGCGCGGGCCGAGGACTTCGGGCGCCGGTTCGGGGAACGGTTCGCGCCGAACCCGCTGCTGCACAAGATGGCGGAGAACGGCGAGAAGTTCTAGCCGGTGATCAGCGCGGAGCGTCGCGGCGAGGTCGCCGTGCTCACCCTTGACCGGCACGAACGTCGCAACGCACTCGACCTCGAGCACGCCGAAGGGCTGCTCGAGGCGTTGATGATTGCCGTCGAGGCCGAGGCCCGTGCCGTCGTCGTGACCGGGGCCGGCAGTGCGTTCTGCAGCGGCGCCGACCTCGACGCCGTCTACGACGACACCTTCCGTCGTGCGCTCGCGGAGTTGCTGCGGACCCTGGCCGCGGTGCCGGTGCCGGTCGTGGCAGCGGTCAACGGTCCGGCCATCGGCGCGGGCACCCAGATCGCCATCGCGTGCGACCTGCGGGTCGTGAACGAACGGGCCCGGTTCGCCGTGCCCACCGCACGCAACGGCCTCGCCGTCGACCCGTGGACCGTCGCACGCCTGGTCGAGGTCGGTGGCGGGGGCGTGGCCCGCGCGCTGCTGCTCGGCGTCGACACCGTCTCGGGCGAACGCGCGCTGTCGACCGGTCTCGCCGACCGGGCCGGCGCGCTCGCCGACGCGCTCGCCTGGGCGGACGAACTCGCGACCCTCGCGCCGCTCTCGCTCGCCTACTCCAAGCTCGCGTTGCACGCGGTCTCCGGCGTCGACGCGGGTGGCTCGTCCGACGTCGACCTCGCCTTCGCCGCCTGCTGGAGCAGCGACGACGTCGCCGAGTACCGCGCCGCCCGCGCCGGAGGCCGGCCGCCGGTGTTCACCGGGCGCTGACCGGGGCGCCGGCCGACCCGCGACGCCGCTGAGAGATCGGGCAGGAGCGCGGCCGACACCGAGGCCCCGCACAGCGGGTGCCCAGCCGCCTCCGCGACGGTGCCCGAGGGTTCGGGCACGTCCGCAGGAGGATCGCCGTGGTGTCACTGGTCAGTGGGTGGTTCCCGCCGGCCACCGTCGCGGTCGCGGTGTCGAGTCTGGTCGCGTGTGTGCCGTGGGAGCGGCGCGTCCGGTGGCGGGTGCTCGGCGTCGCGCTGTGCGCGGCGAGCACGGCCACGACGGCGCTGGTCGTCACGGTGCACGTCCTCGGCTGGTCGCCGTGGCCGCTGCCCTGGACGTTCGACGTGATGGCGGGAGCCGTCCTGCTGGCCGCCGCGTTGGGCGTGGCCGGATGGCGGTTCCTGCGGTGGCGTCGGGTGATGCCGGCCGTCGCCCTGGTGACCAGCACGGTGATGGCGGCGACGCTCGTCAACGCCACCTACCAGTACTTCCCGACCTGGGACTCGCTGGTCGGACCACCTCCCGGCCAGACGAGTGTCGCGTCGGTCCAGGTCGACCGGCAGCGGCACCGGGCGCTGCTCACCGGTGCGGTCGTGCCGGTCCACATCCCGGCCCCGCGGTCGCACTTCGCCGCCCGCACCGCCTACGTCTGGGTTCCCCCGGCGTACACGGCGGATCCCTCGGTGTCGTTGCCGGTGGTCGAACTGCTGGCGGGCTCTCCCGGCACGCCGCTGGACTGGATCCGCAGCGGCGGCGCCGAGGTGACCGCCGACGCCTACGCGGGGCTCCACCGCGGGGTCGCGCCGCTGCTCGTCATGCCGGACGACAACGGTTCGCTCACCGCCGACACCGAGTGCGTCGACGGACCGGCCGGTGCCGCCGAGACCTACCTGACCGTCGATGTCCCGGCCTTCATGCGCGCCGCGTTCCACGCGGCGCGCGGGCCACGCTCCCTCGCCGTGGCGGGATTGTCCGAGGGCGGGACCTGCGCCGTGATGCTGGCCCTGCGGCACCGGTCCGAGTACGCCGCGTTCGGCGACTACTCCGGCCTCGCCGCGCCGACGTCGGCCGACGTCGTGGCGCCGGTCCTGACCACCCGGACCCTCTTCGGGGGCTCGGTCGTGCGGTACGACGAACACGATCCGCCGCTCCTGCTCCGGGACATGCGGCGGGAGAGGCGGGCGCACGACCCGGCCGGGTGGTTCGAGGTGGGCGGTGCGGATCCGGGGGCCCTCACCGCGCAGACGGTCCTCACCGGGCTGGCCCGGTCGGCGGGCGTCGACACGGTCGCGGTCGTCGTGCCGGGCGAGGGTCACAGTTTCGCGTTGTGGCGAGCGGCCTTCCGCCAGTCGTTGCCGTTCTTCGGCCGGGTCCTCGCCCCGGACCTGGCGGCGTGAACCGCGGGAACCGGCGGGTGTCCCTCCGCACGGCTCGGCGCGCGGTGATGGTGCTGGCTGCAACGGTCCTGCTGATGTGCTCGTGCGCCACCGGCGCCCCGCACCCGCTGCCCGGAGCGAGCACGGCGCCGTCGCTGACGTTCGCGGACGCGGTCGGACCGCTGTTCGACCACGGCACGTCCAACCCGCACGGATGTACGGCGTCGGTGATCTCGAGCCGGTCCGGTGACGTGGCCATGACCGCCGCGCACTGCCTGACCGGTACTGCTGCCGGCACGGTGTTCGTGCCGGGTTACCGGAACGGCCGGGAACCGTTCGGCGCCTGGTCGGTGACCGGGGCGTACGCACCGAGCGGGTGGGTGCACGGTCTGGACACGGACGACGACGTGGCCTTCCTCGTGCTCGCGCCGCATCGGCTGGGCGGGGTCGTGACCACGGTCCAGCAGCAGGCCGGGGCGTTCCGGCTCGGGCCCGCCGCGACCCCGGGCGTTCCCGTCACCGTGGTCGCGTACGACGCCGGCATCGACGACCTGCCGATCAGCTGTGCCACCACCATCCGCGAGACCGACACCGATCCCACGTTCGACTGCCACGGTTTCGTCGCGGGCAGCAGCGGAGCGCCGTGGCTCTCGCACGGGTCGGACGGGTTCGACGTCGTCGGGATCATCGGCGGTCGTCGGCAGGGCGGCTGCGAGGAGCAGACGTCGTTCTCGCCGACGTTCGGTGCGGACGTCGCCTCGACCCTCGCCGCCGCCGACCGGGACGCGGGGTCGGACCTGCTGCCGGCACCGCCCGACGACGGCTGCTGACCGGAGCGGTGTCCGACCCGCCTGGGATCCTGGCGCCATGGACGTCGCGGCCGGCAGCACGGGCACCCGGGCACACGTCGGGGCGCTGGCGGCGCTGAGTGCGGCCGCGTTCGTGTACGTCACGTCCGAGACGCTGCCGGTGGGGTTGTTGCCGCAGATCTCGTCGGACCTCGCGGTGTCCGAGGGGCGCACGGGGCTGCTGCTGACGTTCTACGCGATCGTCGCGGGCGCGACGGCCATCCCGTTCACGGCGTGGACCACCCACCTGCCCCGGCACCGGTTGCTGGTGCTGGTGCTCGCCGTCTTCGTGCTGTCGCAGGCGGCCGCCGCGCTCGCGCCGGGGTTCTGGTGGCTGGTCGGGGCGCGGCTGGTGTGCGCACTCGCCCACGGCCTGTTCTGGTCGATCCTCGCGCCGGTGGCGGCACGGCTCGTGCCCGCCGGCCAGGAGGGTCGCGCCACCGCGATCGTGTTCGTCGGCAACTCCCTGGCGTTGGTGGCCGGTCTGCCGCTCGGCACGTTGCTCGGGCAACTCGCGGGCTGGCGGACGGCGTTCGTGGTGGTGGGGGCGGCCGGGGCCGTCACGCTGATCGCGATCTGGCGGCTGCTGCCGTTGCTTCCCGGATCGGACGACGCCGGCTTCTCGCGGCTGCTGGTCGGTCGGCTCGCCGAACGCCGGCTCGTGACGCTGTACGTGGTCACGCTGCTCGTGGTGGTCGGTCAGTTCGCGGCCTACTCCTACATCGCACCGATCGCCCGCGCTCACGGGGGGTTCGTCGGCACCGGCTACGGCGTGCTGCTGCTCGGGTACGGCGCGGCCGGGCTGGTCGGCATCCTGCTCGTGACCCGGGTGGTCGACGTCCGCCCGCGGCTGGCGTTCGTGGTGCCCACAGCAACGATCGCGGTGGCGCTCTCCGTGCTCGGGGTCATCGGACGCAACCCGGTCGTGACGGCGTTCGCGGTCGTGGCGTGGGGTGGCGCGTTCACGACGCTGCCCGTGACGCTGCAGGGCGGGGTGCTGCGGGTGGCGCCGGCCGTGTCCGACGTCGCGTCGGCCGTCTACGTCGTCGCCTTCCAGATCGGGATCGGCGGGGGAGCGTTCGTCGGGGGTCTGCTCGTCGATGCCGGCGACCTCGACGCGACCACCTGGCTGGCCGCCGGATCCGCGCTGCTCGCCCTGCTCGTCGGCCTCGCCGGCCGCGGCCTGTTCCCCGCCCGGACGCCCTCCTCGTAGCGCGGCTGCCGTCAGTTCCGCTCGGAGGCTCCGAGCTTCCAGTACCCCATGAACGTCACGGAACGTCTGTCCACTCCGACGTCGGAGACGAGGTGCCGCCGCAGGCCGCGGATGACCCCCGCCTCGCCGGCGAGCCACGCGTAGAAGCCGTCGGGCGCGCTGGCGACGTCCCAGAGCAGACCGTCGTCATCGTCGTCGGCGAGGTCGACACCGGCGGGACGGCGCCCGCCGAGCAGTCGCGCGGCCGCCACGCGGACCGATGTATCCAACAACGATCCGTGCGGGCGGCCGTCGCGGGCGAGCCACGTCACCCCGACCCCGGCGGGTGCCCGCGCCGGCAGCACATCGGCCGCGGTGGGCACCTCGAGCACCGCGGCACCGCACCGGTCGGGGGCGAGACCCTCGAGGATCGCGAGGATCGCGGGCACGGCGGTCTCGTCACCGGCGATCAGCACGTCGGCCCCCGCGGGTGCCGCCCACTCGGCGGCGCGGGTCGGTCCCTCGCACCGCGCGTTTGGCCCGACGAGCAGGACGGGATCGCCCGGACCCGCCGACTCCGCCCACGACGACGCCGGGCCGGTCGCCCCGTGCCGCACCACGAGGAAGTCGACCTCGCGCGGCCCGGGCCGGACGGCGCTCACGGTGTACGTCCGGATGGGGCTCTGCCGGGCGTGGTCGAGGTGACGCCAGTCGCCGTACCAGTCGTCGGTGCGGGGGAAGTCGTCGAGCCCGCGGCCGGGCAACGGCAGCACGAGCTTGAAGCGCTGGTCGTCGCCGTGGTCGGCGAACTCGTCGAGGTCGTCGCCGGCGACGGTGACACGCAGGAAGTGCGGGGTCAGCATGACGACCTCGCGGACGCGGGTCTCGAAGACCCGGTAGGCGGGCTCGGTCCGGGTGACGACGGTCAACGGAACCCTTCCGGTCGATGCAGGTTAGGAGACCCTAACTCATCGGGTCCGGCCGGCGGCGCGAGCGCCCGCACCGCGCGACGGGGCGTCGGGGGGAGCCGGGCAAGATG
>CAXUNA010000065.1:0-11474 GCA_964252095.1 uncultured Jatrophihabitans sp.
ACATCGAGAACTGGGACTACTACAACGACCGCGAGTACGACGACGCCGCGCACAACGACGTCGGGGTCGCGAAGATCGCCACCCTCGTCGCGGCGATGCGGGCCGAGCGGGCCGCGGGAACCACCGTCACCCTGGACGCCGGCGACACCATCCAGGGCACCCCGCTGACCTACTACTACGCCGCGGTCGACCCCATCACCGCCGCACACGGCCCCGTGCACCCGATGGCCGCGGCCATGAACGCGATCGGCTACGACGCCGCGTGCCTGGGCAACCACGAGTTCAACTACGGCGTCCCGCTGCTGCGCGAGTTCGCCAGCCAGCTGAAGCACCCGCTGCTCGGCGCGAACGCGCTCGACTGGGAGACGGGGCGGCCCGCGTTCCCCTCGTTCGTCGTCAAGACCATCCGGTTCGACGGCCGCGAGGGCGACACCGGCCACGGCAACGCGCGACCCGGGACGAGCGTCAAGGTCGGCGTCGTCGGTTTCGTGACGCCGGGATGTGCCATCTGGGACAAGGCCAACCTCGACGGCCGGATCAGGTTCAACGGGATCGTCGAGCAGGCGGAGAAGGTCATCCCGCAGGTCAAGGCGGCGGGCGCGGACATCGTCGTCGTCTCCTGCCACTCGGGGATGGACACCTCGTCCTCCTACGGCGACGCCCTCCCCTGGCCGGAGAACGCCTCGACGCTGCTCGCACAGCAGGTGCCCGGGATCGACGCGATCCTCGTCGGACACGCGCACAGCGAGATCCCGCAGCGGTTCGTCACCAACACCACGACCGGCAAGCAGGTGCTGCTGTCCGAGCCCTACTACTGGGGCATGCGGCTCACGGTCATGGACCTCGACCTGCACTGGACCGGCCGGCGGTGGGAGGTCCAGCGCTCCGCGGCGACGCTGCTCAACGCCAACACCGTCGCGGGCGACCCGAAGGTCCGGAAGCTCACCGCCGACGCCCACCAGCGGGTGCGCCGCTACGTCAACAGCGTCGTCGGTAACGCGACGCAGGCGATGAGTGCGGCGACCTCGCGCTACGAGGACACCCCCGCGATCGACTTCATCAACTTCGTGCAGGCCGACGCGGTCGAGCAGGGTCTGGTCGCGACCGGTTCGCCGGCGGCGGACCTGCCGGTGCTCTCGATCGCCGCGCCCTTCAACAAGCTGGCCGCGATCCCGCAGGGCCAGATCACGGTGAAGGACGTCGCCGGGCTCTACATCTACGACAACACCCTGCTCGCGATCCAGTTCACCGGCGCGCAGGTGAAGGCGTACCTGGAGTTCTCGGCGGCGTACTTCAAGCAGATCAGCGGGCCCGGCCCGTTCACCGCCGACCAGGTGACGAACGCGGTGACGCCGACCGCGCCGAACGGAACCCCCGACTACAACTACGACATCATGGGCGGGCTCGACGCCCCGCTGACGTACGACATCGACATCAGCAAGGCGGTGGGCTCGCGCATCGTCGGGTTGGCGTACGACGGCGCGGCCGTCACCGACACCCAGCAGTTCGTCGTCGCCATCAACAACTACCGGCAGTCCGGCGGCGGCGGGTTCCCGGGCGTCACCACCGCGCCGGTCGTCCTCAACCAGCAGCAGCCGATCACCCAGCTGCTGATCCAGTGGGTCACGGACCAGGGCACGGTCGATCCGGCGACGTTCTCCACCCTCGACTGGCGCCTGCTCTCGGCCGGGAAGCCCGTCACCGTCACCGGTTGAGACCCGGCCGGTGGGGGTCCTCCGAACGGAGGATGCGCGGTCGGCCGGACGGACGCACGGATGCGTCCGGTCGCGCGATGCGGGTGCGGTGCCGCGCGCGCGAGGGTCGTGGAGTGACGACGACCAGCACACCAGCCATCACCGTGGAGGGGCTCCACGTCTCCTACGGTGCCACCGTCGCGGTCGACGACGTCTCGTTCACCGTCGCACCCGGGGAGATCCTCGGGGTGCTCGGTCCGAACGGCGCCGGCAAGACGACCACCGTCGAGGCGATCGTCGGCCTGCGCCGGCCCGACCGCGGCCGCATCGACGTCCTCGGCCACGACCCGCAGCGTGACCCGGAAGCGGTCCGCGACCTCGTGGGCGTCCAGCTGCAGAGCGCCGGCCTGCCGGAGAAGATGACGGTCGCCGAGGCGGTGTCGCTCTACGCGGCGCTGTACGAGGAGCCTGCCGACGGTGACGCGCTGCTCGAGCGGATCGGGCTCGGCCCGCACCGCAACCAGCGCTACGGCAAGCTCTCCGGCGGCCAGCAGCAGCGGCTGTCGATCGTGCTCGCCCTGATCGGCCGCCCCCGCGTCGCGATCCTCGACGAGCTGACGACCGGCCTGGACCCGCAGGCGCGTCGCGAGGTGTGGGGACTGGTCGAGGAACTCCGCGAGGCGGGGGCGAGCGTCCTGCTCGTCACGCACTTCATGGAGGAGGCCGAGCGGTTGTGCGACCGCCTCGTGCTCGTCGACGGCGGCCGGATCACCGCGAGCGGCACGCCGGGCGAGCTGGTCGAGCGCACGGGCGGTGAGTCGCAACGGCTGCGGTTCCGGGTCGACGGCCCCTCCGACGTTCTCGGGTTCCTCACGCCGTTGCCGGAGGTGTTCGACGTGCACCGCGACGGCGAGCGGGTGGTCGTCACCGGCCACGGCGACGTCGTGCTCGCGGTGACCGCCGAACTGATCCGCCGGGGTGTCGTCGCGCACGACCTCCGGGTCGACACCGTCCGGCTCGACGACGCGTTCGTCGCCCTGACCTCGAAGGAGTCCGCATGAGCACCGCCGTCCTCACCCCCGCCGCCACCGGCCGTCGTCGCCCGGCGCACGCCTGGAGCGCGGTCCTGCGCACCGAGACCCGGCTGTTCGGCCGCGACCCGGTCGCCACGATCTGGGGTTTCCTGCTCCCCGTGGTGGCCTTCGTGGTCCTCGGCTGCGTCCACGGCCTGAAGACACCGTCGCCGGACCTGTCCGGCGGCACGTACCTCGAGGTGTACCAGTCGGTGCTGCCGCTGCTCGGCGCCTCGATGATCGCGCTCGCCGCCCTGCCGCCGGTGATCGCGGCGTACCGCGAACGCGGCGTGCTGAAGCGTTACGCCGTCACCCCGATGTCGCCGAACAGCGTGCTCGGGGCGCAGCTGGTCATCCACTTCGCTGCTGCACTGTGCACCGGTCTGGTCGTCCTGCTGGTCGGGGTGTTCGCCTTCGACACCGGTCCCGGGGCGACGACCTGGGGCTGGCTGCTCACCCTGGTGCTGACGATCCCCGCCCTGCTCGGTCTCGGGTTGTTCGTCGCGGCCGTGACGCCGACCGCGAAAGTCGCCGGCGCCGTCGGGACCGTGCTGTTCTTCCCGCTGATGTTCGGGGCCGGCCTGTGGGTACCGCGGGCGACCATGCCGCCGGCGATGCGGGCGATCTGCGACTGGACGCCGCTGGGTGCGGCCGACCGCGCGATGTCGGCGACGGTCGCGGGCCACGCCCCGCCGGTGTTCGCGCTGCTGGCGCTCGTCGCGTACGCCGTCGTGCTGTGGCTGCTCGCGGTGCGGCTGTTCCGCTGGTCCTGACCGTCCGACCGCGGGCGTGGGTGGGAGGATGACCGACGTGCCCTACGGCCCCACCCACGACCTCGCGGGGATCGACGAGGGGTTCGACGAGCCCCCGGGCGGTCCGTTCCTGTGGCTGCCGTACCCGCTGCTCGCGGTCTCGTTCGGGCTCACCGTCATCGAGTCGCGGAGCCACGCGGGCGGGCGCCCGTTGCTGCTGCTCGCGGTGCTGTCGCTGGTGGCGGCCGCGTGGTCGGCCGGGATGCTCCTGCAGCGCAAGGGGACCTCGACCCACCAGGCGTACTACGGCGTCTACGTCGTCGTGCGGTTGGTGCTCACCGGTGCGATGGTGCTGCTCGCGCCCTGGTACGGGATCTACGCCTGGTTCGGTTACGTCGAGTCGATCCGGTACTTCAAGCTCCCGCGGGTCTTCGTCCCGTTGTTCCTCAACGCGGTGGTGACGGCCGCGAGCTACCGCGACGGTGTCCCGCAGGACCTCTCGCAGTGGCTGTTCTACGGCCTGGTCGTGCTGGGGAGCACCGTGCTGGTCGGCTTCTTCGCCGTCGCGGCGAACCGCTCGCGCGACCGCGACGAGGAGCGGGCCCGCACCCTCGACGATCTGCAGGAGGCCAACCAGCGGCTGGAGCAGGCCCTCGGCGAGAACCGCGGACTCCAGGACCGGTTGCTGGCCCAGGCGCGGGAGGCCGGGGTGCTGGACGAGCGCACCCGGCTCGCGGGCGAGATCCACGACACCCTCGCGCAGGCGCTGACCGGGATCATCACGCAGCTCGACGCCGCGGGACGGGCGGGGGTCGAGCGGCACGACGACCACCTCGACCGCGCCCGCACCCTCGCCGGCGACGGTCTGGCCGAGGCCCGGCGTTCGCTGCAGGCGCTGCGGCCGTCGTCGCTCGACGGGTCGCGGTTGCCCGAGGCCCTGAGCGAGACGGCCGGGCGGTGGTCCGGCACCGCCGGCGTGACGGCCGCGGTCGACGTGAACGGCGCCGTCGTTGCACTGAGCAACGACGCCGAGATCACGCTGCTGCGGGTGGCGCAGGAGGGCCTCGCCAACGTCGACAAGCACGCCGCGGCCACCAAGGTGGGGCTGACGCTGACCTATCTCGACGACGCCGTCCTGCTCGACGTCCGCGACGACGGCGTGGGGTTCGACCCCGTGGCGGCGGTGCCGACCGGCGACGGCCACCACGTGGGCCTCGCCGCGATGCGCGAACGGCTCGCCCGGGTCGGCGGCGTGCTGGAGCTGGAGAGCGAACCGGGTGGCGGTACCGCGCTGGTCGCGCGGGTGCCCATCCGATGAGCACACCGGTGTCGGTGGTGATCGTCGACGACCACCCCGTGGTGCGTGACGGACTGCGTGGGATCTTCGACGCCGTCGCGGAGATCGCGGTGGTCGGCGAGGCGGGTGACGGCGACGCGGCGCTCGTCGTGATCGGCGAACGGCGTCCGGACGTCGTCCTGCTCGACCTGCGGATGCCCGGCCGCGGCGGGGTCGAGACGTTGCGCGCGCTGCGCGACGCGGGCGACCCGGTGCGGGTGCTGGTCCTGACCACGTTCGACGACGACCGGGACGTGCTGCCGGCCATCGAGGCCGGGGCCACCGGCTACCTGCTCAAGGACGTCGGCCCCGACGAACTGGTCCGGGCCGTGCACGCCGCGCACCGCGGCGAGGCGATCCTCTCCCCCGCCATCGCCGGGCGGTTGATGCGACGCGCCGCCTCCCCGCCGGTCGACGTCCCGCCGGCCCCGGTGCTGTCACCGCGCGAGGTCGAGGTGCTGCGCCTCGTCGCGGGCGGGGCGACGAACCGCGAGGCGGCGAAGGCGTTGTTCGTCAGCGAGACCACGGTGAAGACCCACCTGCTGCACGTGTTCGACAAGCTCGACGTGCGCGACCGAGCCGCGGCCGTGGACGCCGCGCACCGCCGCGGCCTGCTCTGACCGGTCACGAACCGTCACCGCCCGGCACGGTGCGGCACCACCACGCACCGACGTCACGAACCGGCGACGGAACCCTGACGGGCCCTTGCCCAGCCGGTCCGCAGTGCCCTGGGCTGCGGGGGGTGGCGCCGGTCCGCCGGTCCGACGCGGGACCGGCGGCGGCGCTCGAGGAGGCTCCACGTGTCGTCCCGTCGTGTCCGTCCGATCGGCTCCGTCGTCGTGGCCGTGCTGGTGGTGCTGGCCGGCCTGCTCGCCGCCGGGGGTGCTCCCGCGGCCGCGCACCCCTCGCGTGACAGCGGTCTCGCACCGGTGATCGACCGCAACTTCGCCGACCCCGAGATCCTGCTCGTGGACGGCGTCTACCACGCCGCCGCGCCCAACGCCCCCGGCCAGAACGTCCTGCACGAGACGTCACGGGACCTGCGCACCTGGAAGGCGCAACCGGACGCCGCGCCGACGCTCGGGGCGTGGGTCGGCCCCTGCAGCTTCGCGCCCGGCGGCGCGACCGACCGCTGCGTGTGGGCGCCCCAGGTGACGGCCGTCGACCACGGCTACACGCTCTACTACACGGCCCGCGACGCGGCGTCGCAGAAGCAGTGCATCGGCGTCTCCCGCGCGACCGGCCCGAACGGCCCGTTCGCGCCGGTGGGCACCGGTCCGCTGGTCTGCCCCACCGATCTCGGCGGTGCGATCGACGCCAGCACCTTCACCGAGCACGGGAAGCTCTGGCTGCTGTGGAAGGCCGACGGCAACTGCTGCAACCTGCCCGCGCGCATCTTCATCCAGCCGCTCTCACCCGACGGCACCACGCTGACCGGGCCGGCCACGCCGCTGATCACGAACGACCAGCCGTGGGAGGGGGCGGTGGTGGAGGCGCCGACCCTCGTGAGGCACGGCGCGACCTACTACCTGTTCTACAGCGCCAACGACTTCTTCGGCGGCGGGTACCGCACCGGCTACGCCACCGCGAGCAGCCCGACCGGACCGTTCACCAAGGCCACCACCGAGCTCATGACCTCGGACCGGTTCGGCGACGCCGTCCGTGGTCCCGGGGGTCAGGACGTGTTCACCACCCGTGACGGCGGAACCGAGATCGCCTTCCACGGCTGGGATCCGACGTACACCTACCGGGCGCTCTACGTGAGCCCGTTGCTGTGGACGGCGAACGGTCCGCAGGTGGCCACCGCCTCGACGCGGTACCAGGCCGAGGCGGGCACCCTCACCGACGCGCGCGCCGTGGCGGACCCGAGCGCTTCGGGCGGGTCCAAGGTCGGCGGCATGGACTTCGCCGACAGCGCGATCTCGGTACGGGTGCACGCCGACCGTTCCGGGCCGGCCACCCTCGCGATCCGCTACGCCAACGGCTCGACCGACGCGGCAGGACACGCGGTGCAGTCGACGGATTCGCTGCGCGTGGGCCACGGGCGACCACAGGTCCTGACGTTCGCGCACACCACCTGGGGCAACTGGCAGCTGCTCGAACGCCGCGTCGACCTGCGGGCCGGCTGGAACACCGTCACCGTCACGCGCGGCACGTACTTCGCCGAGATCGACGCCATCGACGTCGCCCCGCGGGCGCCGTCCACGCTGCCGGCGGGCGTTCCCGCGGGCCCCGCGCGCGGCACCCGCTACGAGGCCGAGGCGGGCGTCCTGGTCGACGCCCACGCGCGCACCGACGCCACGGCCTCGGGCGGCGCGGTGGTCGGCGGACTCGACAACCCCGACAGCTCGGTGACGTTCCGGGTCCACGCCGACCGGCCGGGCCGCGCGACCCTCGGCATCACGTTCGCCGACGGCTCCGAACGCGGCGGCTACGGCATCCGTTCCACCGACGCCGTGACGGTCAACGGCCGCAGCGCCGGCACGGTGAGTTTCCCCTTCACCACGTGGGAGAACTGGACGGTCGTCGACCACACCGTGAACCTGCGCCGCGGCTGGAACGACGTCACCCTGACCAAGTCGACGTTCTACGCCGAGCTCGACGCGGTCGACGTGGTCACCCGACGCTGAGACCCGTCGTCGGTGACGGCGGGGCGGGCGCGTCAGTCGAGGGTGCGCAGCAGCCGCTCGTAGAAGGCGATCCCGTCGAGGAGGTCGGCCACGCCGAGGTGCTCGTCGGCGGCGTGGATCGACTGCCGCTGCGCCCTGGTCATCCGGAACGGCGCGAACCGGTAGACGCGCCCGCAGATCGCGGTGAAGAAGCGCGAGTCGGTCGCGGCCATCATCACGTAGGGCGTCGGCACGGCGTCGGGGAACACCGCGGCGATCGTCGCCTCGAGCAACCGGAAGGCGTCGTCGTCGTGGGGCGAGACCGGGCTGGGCTCCCCCACCTCGGTGACAGTGACCGTGATCGCGTCGTCCCGGATCGTGCGGCGCACGTGTTCCAGCACCGACGCCACCGTGTCGCCGACCATGATGCGGACGTTGACGCCGGCCCGGGCGGTCGCGGCGATGACGTTGACCGCCGGGGATCCCGAGAGCGTCGTGACGGCGAAGGTCGTCCGGGTCATCGCCGCCGACTCCGGACCGGCGAGCACGAGCGCCCGGGCGACGGCCGGCACCACCCGGTCGGCGTGCAGGAACACCTGCCGCAACGGGGCCGGGGCGTGCGGGGCGATGCGCCGCAGCAACTCCAACGTCGGCCCGGGCACGGTGCTCGGCGTGTGCGCCCGGTTCAACCGCCGGACGGCGCGGACCAGGCGGAACGTCGCGTCGTCCGACGACGGCGTGGAAGCGTGGCCGCCACGGCCGTCCGCCCGCAGCTCGAGGTTGGTGACTCCCTTCTCGGTCACGCCGACGACCCCGAGCGGGACGTCGATCCCGGGCAGCGCACCGGACGCGATGGCGCCGCCCTCGTCCAGGACGAACCACGGCGTCACACCGCGGTCGCGCAGTGTCTCGACCGCGAGCCCGGCGGTCTCGCCGGACACCTCCTCGGTGCTGCCGAACGACAGCCAGACGTCCTGCGCGGGCACGAAACCCTGCTCCAGCAGGCGTTCCACCGCCTCGGCGACGGCGACGAGCTGGCCCTTGTCGTCGAGCGTGCCGCGGCCCCAGACCACGCCGTCGTGGACCTCGCCGCCGAACGGCGGGTGCCGCCAGGCGTCCGGGTCCTCGACCGGCACGACGTCGATGTGCGCCATCAGCACCACCGGCCGCCCCGTCGAACGGCCCGGCCACCGGAAGAGCAGGGCGTGGCCGCCGACCTCGACCTGTTCGAGGGTGGCGACCAGTCGCGGGAACGCCTGCTCGAACGCGGCGGTGAACGCCACGAACGGCGCGGGGTCGCGCTGCGCCGGGTCGGGGTGCGAGACGGTCGGGATGCGGAGGAGTACCTGCAGTTTCGCGACGGCGTCGACCACGGTGACACGGTAGGCGGTCCGGGCCGGGCGACGCCCGCGTGACAGGGTGAGGACGTGAGCAGCCCCGCTACGGAACCCCCTGTCGTCGTCGTCGGTGCGAACGGCCTGGTCGGCGCGCGGGTCTGTGCCGCGCTGCTGCGGGACGGCGCCCGGGTGAGGGCCGTCGTGCGCCGCACGGGCACCGCCCCGGCCGGGGTCGAGGAACTGGTCGGCGACTTCACCGCCGCGGACTTCGCGGCTCGGGCGGCGGCCGGTGCGGACGCGGTGGTCACCACCGTGCACCCGATGGGCACCGACCTTGAGACCCAGCACCGGATCGGCGTCCTCGGCACCACGACGTTCGCGCGGGCGGCCGCCGAGGCGGGCGTGGGGCGGCTGGTCCACGTCTCGACGGCCGCGGTCTACGACCGCTCGCCGGGGGTGGGCGACGTCGACGAGTCGTCCGCGCTGGTCGGCGACGACGCCCCCGTCTACGCCGTGACCAAGCGGGACACCGACCTCGCGTTGGCGGGCGTCGACGGGATCACCCGGGTGCTGCTCCGGCCGCCCGCGATCCTCGGCCCCGGCGCCACCTCGGTGTGGAACACCCTGCAGCCCACGGCGATCCGCGACGACGAGTCGGCCCGCCACGCGGTGCCGCAGCAGACCTTCGCCTGGGTGCACGTCGAGGACCTGGCGCGGTTCGCGGCCGGTCTCGCGACGGGCGGAGCCGGCCCGGTGGCGGGTGCCTGCACCCCGGTCAACGTCGTCGCGGGCTCCGCGACCGCCCGTGACTACCACGGCACGGTCAGCCGCGCCGTGGGGGTCGAGCCGGTGTGGGACGACCGGCCGGCGTGGACGGCACGGTTGCTCGCCGAACGCGCCCGCTCCTGGGGCTGGGAACCGACCGTCGACCTCGCCCACGCCCTCGCCGAGATCGAGGCCGGGTTGCGCGACTGAGGTCGGCGCTCAGGGCGTCGGTTCGCCGGAGCCCTGGAACGCCCGCACCTCGATCGCCAACGTGGTGGCCGCGGCCGCCCGCCGACCCCATCGCCTGGGAGCAGCAGGGAGTTCTGCCACGCGTCGACGCCCGTGAGCGTGCGCGACACGACGTCCTCCGTCGCGGCGTCGAGGTGCGCGGTCACCGGATGGTCCTGCTGCGGCCGGTAGCCGCGGACGTCGTCCCAGGTGCGGCGGCCGAGCAGCAGGTCGCCCGGCCGCGACATCCCCCGGCCCATCCCGCGGGCCATGACCTCGTCCTGGTAGCGCACGCCCCAGCCACCGTGGGCGAATCCGCCGCGGGTGGCCGGAGTGGTCAGGGCCCCGTGATGCGCACCGCGGTGACGTCGCAGGGCCAGCAGATCGGCGCTTCGGTGAAGCTCGCGATCAGCTCGTCGTCGGTGAGGTGCAGCCGGCACCCGCAGACACGGCAGGCCGCGGTGCGGAGCGCGGTCGAGAACGGGACGACGCGCACCGGAACGAGACCCGGGGGCGTCGTGGGGGGCTCGGTGCGCGGCACGTCGACGGTGTGGAACATCGGTGAACTCCCGGCGGGGAGGATCGCCCGTGGTGTCCGGTCTCGGGCCCGACGCCCCACGCCATCGCGCTGACGGCGCTTCCGGACCGGCTCGTGGTCGAACCATCCGAGACGTTACTTCCCCGGACCCGGTTTGGACCAGCCTGACGCCCCGGGTCCCGACGACGGTTAGGGTGCTGGCCAGTACACCGCGGCGGTCCGGAGTCAGGCCGCCGCCGAGTTCGTAGAGGCACGGCAATGACGTCGAACACCGGGCGTGACCACGACCTGACAGATCCCGACACCGCGACAGCGGCTGCTTCCGCACCGGTCCGGGAGGACAGCGCCGACTCCGACCTGGGCACCGCGCTCGACGGACTCTCCCGGCTGACCCTGGGCGCCCAGAGCCTGGAGTCGTCGTTGGAGTGGATCGCGACGCTCGCGGTCGTCGCCATCCCCGGCGCCGACGGGGCGGGCGTGACGATGCTCGAGGCCGGGCACTCGGAGACGGTCAGCGCGAGCGCCCCGTTCGTCCGCCAGGTCGACGACATCCAGTACGGGATCTCCGAGGGCCCGTGCATCATCGCCGCGTCCGACGGGCAGACGGTCGTCACCGGCTCGCTGACCACGGACCCGCGGTGGCCGCGGTTCGGACCGCGCACGCGGCCGCTCGGGGTCCACAGCGCGCTGTCGCTGCCGTTGGTCCTGCCCGACGGCGAGGTCATGGGCGCGGTCAACGTCTACGCCCGTGCGCACGACGCGTTCGCGGTGGAGGCGGCCGACCTCGGACGGGTCTTCGCCGTGGCCGCCGCCGTGGTCGTCAACAACGCGCGTGAGCTCATGCAGGCCCGCCGGCTCGCCGACCAGTTGCGCGCGGCGATGGCGTCACGCGCCACGATCGACCAGGCGATCGGCATCCTCATGAGCCGCCAGGGCGGCAGCCCGGACGACGCCCTCGCCACGCTCAAGCGGATGAGCCAGAACCAGAACATCAAGCTCGCGGTCGTCGCGGCCGAGATCGTCCGCAACGCCGTCGAACGCGCCCGGGCACGGCACAGCGGCGGCTGACCCGCGCCGGCCCGGCGGCGGCACCTCGCCGGCTCAGGGCGCCGTGGCCCCGCGGACCGACTCGAGCCCGGCGA
>CAXUNA010000066.1:0-11379 GCA_964252095.1 uncultured Jatrophihabitans sp.
GCCCGGCGTGCCCTGTCCCGCCGGGCGTGGGCGTACGTCGCGGGCAGCGCCGGCTCCGAGGCCACCGCGGCTGCGAACCGGGCGGCCTTCGACGCGTGGCGGCTGGTCCCTCGCGTCCTGCGCGACGTCGGGACGCGTGACCTGTCGACCACGCTGTTCGGTGACCGTCTGCCGGCGCCCGTCGCGCTCGCTCCGGTCGGCGTCCTGTCGCTCGCTCACCGGGACGCCGACCTCGCCGTGGCGCGGGCGGCGGCGGCCCGTGGGGTGCCGGTCGTGCTCTCGCACCAGGCGTCGGTGGCGATGGAGGACGTCGCGGCATCGCTCGGGGTCACCCCACGATGGTTCCAGATGTACTGGTCGACTTCGGACGAACTGGTCGACTCGGTGCTCAGCCGCGCCGCAGGGATCGGGGCCTCGGCCCTCGTCGTGACGCTCGACACCACCATGCTGGGGTGGCGTCCGCGCGACCTCGACCTCGGTTCGCTGCCGTTCGCCCGCGGCGAGGGGATCGCCCAGTACACCTCCGACCCGGTGTTCCGGCGGCTGTCGGCCGAGGCCGCCGACACGGCTTCCCTCACACCGACCGAACGTCCGCGGATCACGCCCAGACGCTCCGCACGCTGGTCGCCCTCACCGCGAACCACCCGGGGAAGTTCCTCGACAACCTGCGCTCGCCGCTGCCACGGGCCGCCGTCGAGACCTTCCTGCGGATCTACTCACGGCCCACGCTCACGTGGGACGACGTCGCCGCCCTGCGCGCCCGCACCGCGCTGCCGATCGTGCTCAAGGGGTTGCTGCACCCCGACGACGCCCGCCGCGCCGTCGACGTCGGGGTGGCCGGGATCGTCGTCTCGACGCACGGTGGCCGGCAGGTCGACGGCTCCATCGGCTCGCTCGACGCGCTGCCCGGCGTGGTCGAGGCGGTCGACGGTGCGGTGCCGGTGCTGCTCGACAGCGGGGTGCGGACCGGCGCCGACGTCGTCAAGGCCGTCGCCCTCGGGGCCGCCACCGTGCTGCTGGGCCGGCCGTACGTCTACGGGCTCGCCATCGCCGGTGAGGCCGGGGTCGGGGAGGTGGTCGACAACCTGCTGGCCGAGCTCGACCTCACGATGGGCCTCGTCGGGACGACCTCGCTCGCGGAGCTGGGACCGGAGCTGCTCGTCCGGGCGTGAGCGTCGATACCGTGGTCGACGTGACCGGTATCGAGACGCTCGCCATCCATGCGGGGCAGGAGCCCGACCCCACGACCGGCTCGGTCGTGGTGCCGATCTACGCGACCTCCACCTACGCGCAGGACGGCGTCGGGGGCACCCGGGGCGGTTACGAGTACAGCCGCAGCGCCAACCCGACCCGCACCGCGCTGGAGACCGCGCTCGCCGCGCTCGAGGGCGGGGTCCGGGGCCTGGCCTTCGCCTCCGGCCTCGCTGCCGAGGACACCCTGATCCGCGCGGTGTGCGCGCCGGGCTCGCACGTGGTGCTGCCGAACGACGCCTACGGGGGCACCTACCGGCTGTTCGCGAAGGTGGCGGCCAAGTGGGGGGTGACGATCACCCCGGTGCCCCTGGGTGATCTCGACGCCGTACGGGCGGCCGTCCGCCCGGAGACCGTCATGATCTGGTGCGAGACCCCGACGAACCCGCTGCTGTCCGTCGCCGACATCGCCGCGCTGGCCGACGTTGCACACAGCAACGAAGCCCTGCTGGTCGTCGACAACACCTTCGCGACGCCGTTCCTGCAGCAGCCGCTCGCCCTCGGCGCCGACGTCGTCGTGCACTCGACCACCAAGTACCTCGGTGGCCACTCCGACGTCGTGGGCGGCGCGCTCGTCGTCGCCGACCCGGCGCTGGGTGACGATCTCGCGTTCCACCAGAACGCCATCGGCGGGGTCGCCGGCCCGTTCGACGCGTGGCTCACGCTGCGCGGGATCAAGACGCTCGGTGTGCGGATGCGCCAGCACGAGGTCAACGCCCGGCTGGTGGTCGACATGCTGACCACGCACCCGGCGGTGGCGTCGGTGCTCTACCCCGGGCTCGACTCGCACCCGAACCACGACGTCGCGGCGAGGCAGATGCGCGGCTTCGGCGGCATGGTCTCGTTCCGCCCGTCGGGCGGTGTCGAGGCGGCGCTCGAGATCTGCAAGCGCACGCAGTGGTTCACGCTCGCCGAATCGCTCGGTGGCGTCGAGTCGCTCATCGAGTTGCCGGCGCAGATGACCCACGCCTCGGTCGCGGGCTCGGAGCTCGAGGTGCCCGCCGACCTGGTCCGGCTGTCGGTCGGGATCGAGGACGGCGCCGACCTCGTCGAGGACCTGCGCGCCGCGCTGGACTGACGGAGCTCAGGTGGGGGCTCGACCGTGCTCGCGGAGGAACCGCCGCGCCTGACCGATGCTGCGGGCCGTGCCGGCGGCGGCCAGCACGATGACGACCAGGTAGGCGACCCAGAACCACTGGCCCAGGGACTGCTGGCGTCCCACGATCTGCCCCACGCCGATCAGCGCGGTGCCGCCGAACACGACGATCATCCAGTGCTGGTCCGCGAGTCGGTGCGCCGCCTCGAACACGAGGGTGCGTCGGTCGGGGTCCACCGGCTCCCGCCCACGCGCCTGCCGGATGACGGAACGTTTCGCGCGGCGGTCCAGCGTCCAGAGCGCGCTGGTGCGGCTCGACCTGACCTTCCCCGTGCGGTACGCGAACACGATCACGCCGAGGACCACCACCACGCCGGCCACGATCAACGTCAGCGACGCGGCCTCGACGCCCGCCGAGGGGTGGACCGGTGCGCGGTGGTGGCCGTGTCGTGAGGTGGCCCACCCGATCACGACGCCGACGAATGCTGCGATCCCGGCGGCAACACCGGTCCACATCAGCCGTTGGCGGCGGGCGTGACGGATCGCGTCGGCGGTGTTCCCCGGGTCGTTCACGGTCGCGGGTCTACCCCGTCCCGGCGCGCGCCAACGGGCCGACGCCGAACCGTGTCGGACTCCACGAACGAAGCGCACGTGTGACCATCCGCCGGAGCGTGTCCGCCTCGATTGCCGGCCTCGCCGTGGTGGGTGCGCTCGCAGGGTGCGGCTCGGGACCGTCGCCGTCGGCGGTGGCCACGACCGCCACCTCCACCGATGTGACCTACCTGCAGCAGATGCTGCCGCACCACCAGCGGGCCATCGAGATCGCGCAGCTCGCGACCACGCGGGCGGAGAGCCCGGCGGTACGGGCGTTCGCGCAGCGCATCGTGCGGGAGCAGACGCCCGAGCTGGAGCACATGCAGACGCTTGCGCACACCGTCGTGCTCGACACCGCGCACGGCGCGACGACGGCCGACCACCGGGTCAGCGACGCCGAACTCGCGCAGCTGCGGGCATCGACGGGCACGACGTTCGACCGGCGGTTCGTCACCCTGTCGATCACCAGTGAGCAGGGGGCGGTGGCGATGTCGCAACCCGAGCTCGCGAGCGGCCAGGTGCCAGGGGCGGTGGCGCTGGCGCGGGCCATCGACAGCGCGCCCACCGGTGAGATCCCGCAGTTGCAGGCGCTGCTCGCCACCCTGCCGGCGCCGTAGCTCACGACGGGCGCCCGACCCACCGCCGGGCCGGGGCCGCCCTACCCGACCGGCGGGAACAGCCCGGCGCGGGAGAGCTGGCCCGGCACGGTCTGCTGCAGGTGCTCGCCGAGCCAGCGGGCGGTGTCGAGCAGCGGCGCGACGCGCACACCCGTCGCGACACCGGCGCGGTCGAGCAGGTACAGCAGGTCCTCGGTGGCGATGTTGCCGGTCGCGGCCGGTGCGAACGGGCAGCCGCCGATGCCACCGGCGCTGGCGTCGAGCGCGAGCGGGACCGACGGGTCGGAGGCCTCGATCGCCGCCCAGGCATTGGCGTAACCGGTGTTGCGGGTGTTGTGGAAGTGCCACCGCAGCGGCGTGCCCGGCAGCACCGACATCGCGACGCCGGTCAGGTCGACGACCTGCGGTGGCACCCCCACCCCGATCGTGTCGGCGATCGCGATCTCGTCCGGCGGAACGGCCGCGCAGGCCGCGAGCACCTCGCGGACGCGGTCGACCGGGACGGAACCCTCGAACGGACACCCGAAAGCAGCGCCGAGCGTGAGTGTCACCCGACGCCCGGCCGCCCGGGCGCGGGTCGCGAGCCGCTGCCACACCTCGACCCCGCCGGCGGTGTCGACACCCTGGTTCCGCCGGCTGAACGTGTCGGTGCACACGACGACGATGTTGACCTCGTCGACGCCCGCCGCGAGCGCGCGGTCGAGGCCGCGTCCGTTCAGCACGAGACCGATCCAGGACGTGCCGGTTCCGACGGGGAGGGCCGCACAGAGCTCGTCGGCGTCGGCCAGCTGTGGCACCTTCGCCGGGTTGACGAACGACGACGCCTCGATCCGCTGCAGCCCGGCGGCGACCAGCTGGTCGACCAGGTCCAGCTTCGCCGCGGTGGACAGCGTCACCGACTCGTTCTGCAGCCCGTCCCGCGGGGAGACCTCGACGATGTCGACCGACGTCCGCATGGGCCCCATCCCTACTCCTCGCACCACTTGCATGCAATCTGTCGATCCACAGCGCGAAACCCTTGCCAGAGCTGGCGCCATGCGGCATCTTCCATGCAATCGGGCTCGGTGATCGGGGAGGTGGCACGGTGGCGGCAGCGGTCGACAGCACCGTGCGGTCGTTGCGCGACGAGATCCTCTCCGGCCGGTTGCCCGCCGGCATGCGACTCGGAGAGGCCGATCTCGCGGAGCAGCTCGCGGTCAGCCGGACCCCGGTGCGGGAGGCGCTGAGCCGTCTCGCAGCAGAGGGGCTGGTCGACCTCGTCCCCAACCGCGGCGCGCGGGTGGCGTCCTGGACCACCGACCAGCTGCGCCAGATCTTCGACCTCCGGTTGGTCGTCGAGCCCACGATCGTCGCCCTCGCGGTCCCGAAGGTGGACGCCGAGACACTCGACCGGCTGGCGGTCCTCGCCCGCCGCATGAAGCGGTTCGGCCGACCCGGCCGCAACCAGGACCTCGACGCCATCGTCGAGCTCAACCGCGAGTTCCACGGGCTCTACGTCACCGCCGCCGACAACGCCGCCTTCGCCGGGTCGCTGCGCACCGTCACCCACGCGGCAGTGGTGCGGCAGAACTACCAGGACTACGACGCCGCGTCGCTGGCGCGCAGCCTCGAGCACCACCTCGAGATGGTGGCGGCGACCCGGGCGCGCGAACCGGAGTGGGCCGCCGCGGTGATGCGCTCGCACCTGCACAACGCCCGCGTGACGATGCTCGGGCCGGTCGCGTGAGCTCGCCGTCGTTGCCGCTCGACGACCTCCGCGTCGTGGAGTTCGGCCAACTGCTCGCGGGGCCGTTCTGCGGTCAGCTGCTGGGCGACTTCGGGGCTGAGGTCGTCAAGGTCGAGGACCCGCGGAACGGCGACCCGATGCGGCAGTGGGGCCGGGAGAAGCCGCACGGCAAGTCCCTGTGGTGGCCGGTGGTCGCGCGCAACAAACAGTCGGTGACGCTGAACCTGCGCGACCCCGAGGGTCAGGCCATGGCCCGAAAACTGCTCGACACCGCCGACGTCCTCGTCGAGAACTTCCGCCCCGGCACCCTCGAGCGGTGGGGTCTCGCCCCCGAGACGCTGTGGGAGACCAACCCGGGCCTGGTGATCACGCGGGTGACCGGGTACGGACAGACCGGGCCGTACGCCCCCCGTGCGGGCTTCGGCTCGGTCGGTGAGGCGATGGGCGGCATCCGCTACGTCATGGGTGATCCCGGGACACCGCCGGTGCGCGCGGGCATCTCGCTCGGTGACTCGCTCGCCGCGACCTTCGCCTGCCTCGGCACGCTGGTGGCACTGCACGCCCGCGGCCGCACCGGACGGGGGCAGGTCGTCGATTCCGCGATCTACGAGGCGGTGCTGGCGTTCATGGAGAGCCTCGTGCCCGAGTGGGCGGTGGCGGGGTACCAGCGCGAGCGCACCGGGGCCACGTTGCCGAACATCGCGCCGAGCAACGTCTACCCGAGCGCCGACGGCGACCTCGTCCTCATCGCGGCCAACCAGGACTCGGTCTTCGGTCGGCTGGCCGAGGCGATGGGCGAACCCGGACTCGCGGCCGACGAGCGGTACTCGACCCACGGCGCCCGTGGTGCCAACATGGCCGAACTCGACGACCACATCGCGACCTGGACCGCCACGCACGAGTCCGGCGCGCTGCTGGAACTGTTGCACGGCGCGGGGGTGCCGGCCGGCCAGATCTTCCGCGCCAAGGACATGCTCGAGGACCCGCACTTCGCGGCCCGCGAGGCGATCGTGCGGATCACGCACCGCGACTTCGGTGAGATCCCGATGCAGAACGTCGCGCCGAAGCTGTCGAGCACGCCGGGCCGGGTCAGGACGACCGGTCCGGAACTCGGCGAACACAACGACGCGGTGTGGGGTGGTCTGCTCGGCATCTCGCCGGCCGACCGGCGCCGCTTGCAGGAGCGCGGCGTGATCTGACGCCGTTCGGAGACCACGGATGGAGTGGGTGGGGCCATGACGTACCGACTCGGAGTGGATGTCGGTGGGACGTTCACCGACGTCCTGCTGGTGGACGAGGACAGCGGCGACACCTGGCGGGCGAAGACGTCGTCGACACCGCAGGACCAGTCGGTCGGGGTGCTCGCCGGCGTCGACCAGGTGTGTCGCCAGGCCGGGATCGACCGTGCCGAGGTGGGCTCGGTGTTGCACGGGACAACGGTCGCCACCAATGCGATCCTCGAGGGCAAGGGTGCCCGTGTGGGCCTCGTGACCACCCAGGGTTTCCGGCAGGTGCTGCAGATCGCGCGCTCCTTCGTCCCGGGCGGCCTGGCCGGGTGGATCATCTGGCCCAAGCCCGAGCCGCTCGCCGCTCTCGAGGACACGGTCGAGGTGCCCGGCCGGATCGCCAGTGACGGCAGCATCGTCACCGAGCTCGACGAGGACGCCGCGCGGGCCGCACTGCACACGCTCGCCGAGTCGGGCATCGAGGCGCTGGCCATCTCGCTGATCAACGCGTTCGCCAACGACGTCCACGAACGTCGCCTCGCCGAACTCGCCGCCGAGGTGCTGCCCGGCGTCGCGGTGTCGCTGTCCAGCGTCGTCCTCCCCGAGTTGCGCGAGTACGAACGCGCGCTCACCACCGTCGCCAACGGGTACGTGCAACCACAGGTGGCCCGCTACGTCGGCAACGTCGCCCGGCAGCTCGACGAGCAGGGAGTGGGAGCCCGGCTCTCGATCCTGCGCAGTGACGGCGGCCTCTCGGCGGCCGACGCCGCGGTCGCCGCTCCGGTGACGATGCTGCTGTCCGGGCCCGCCGGCGGTGTCACGGGGGCGGTGTGGGTGGCCGAGCAGTCGGGCCACCGGGACCTGCTGACCTTCGACATGGGCGGCACCTCCACCGACGTCGCGCTCGTGCAGGGACTCGTGCCGAGCATCGGCCGGGAGACCAAGGTCGGGGACCTCACGGTGCGTGCCTCCGCCGTCGACGTCCGCACCGTCGGCGCCGGCGGCGGTTCGATCGCGCACGTCCCGCAGTTGACGAAGGCGCTGCGGGTCGGGCCGCAGTCGGCCGGCGCCGACCCGGGCCCCGCGGCGTACGGCCGCGGCGGGACCGAGCCCACCGTCACCGACGCCAACGTGGTGCTCGGCTACCTGCCGAGCAGCCTCGCCGGTGGCGAGATCACGCTCGACGTCGAGGCGTCGAGGGCGGCGGTGCAGACCGTCGCCGACGCCATGGGCCTCTCGCTGGAGCAGGCGGCCGCCGGGATCGTCGACATCGTCAACGAGAACATGCTCGGTGGTCTGCGGTTGGTGAGCGTCCAGAAGGGCTACGACCCCCGCGACTTCGCTCTCATCGCGTTCGGCGGGGCCGGACCGTTGCACGCCAACGCGATCGGGCGGTTGACCGGTGCGTGGCCGGTGATCGTGCCGCCGTCACCCGGCGTGCTGTGCGCGCTCGGTGACGCCACCACCTCGGTACGTGACGAATCGGCTCGCACCCTGCTGCGCCGCTTCACCGACCTCGACGCCGCGGAACTCCGCGGGATCCTCGGCGCCCTGGGAGGTCAGGCCTCGGAACGCCTGGTGCAGCAGGGCATCCCCGTGGCCGCGCACAGCGTCGGGTACCAGGTCGACGTGCGGTACTTCGGGCAGGGCAACGACATCCCGGTGAACGTGCCGGCCGAGGTGCTCGACGCCGCCGACCCGATGGCCGAGCTCGCCGCCCGGTTCGACGCCGAGCACCAGCGGCTGTTCTCGTTCACCCTGGGTGTCGACCACGAGTTCGTGAACGCCCGCGCCACCGTGACCGGCCCGCGTCCCAAGGTCTCGACCACCGCCCTGCCCGAGGGTGACGGCGATCCGGTCGGCGCCCTCGCGACCACCACCCGCATCTACGTCGGCGGGGGTTTCGTCGACGCCGGCGTCTACGACCGCTCGAAGCTGCGGGCGGGCGACGTCGTCGCCGGCCCGGCGATCGTCACCGAGATGGACTCCACCACGCTCGTGCTCCCGGGCCACGCGGCCACCACCCATCCCAGCGGCAGCCTGCTGATCGAACCGACCGGAGAGGACGCCTGACATGGCCCACATCGTCGAGACCGCCACCGAGCCGGTCGCCACCGTCGACGTCGACCCCGTCACGCTCGACCTCATCGAGAACGGGTTGCGCAACGCGCGCTACGAGATGGACGAGGTGCTGTTCCGCACCGCGCTGTCACCGGGTATCCGCGAGCAGCACGACGAGTTCCCGCTCATCGCCGACCCGGCCGGCAAGATGGTCGTGGGCCAGTTCGGCCTGTCGATCCCCGATTTCCTCGACGGTTTCGACGGCGACATCGGCGAGGGTGACGTCCTGCTCACCTCCGACCCGTACGCCTGCGGCGCCGCGATCAGCCACGCCAACGACTGGCTGGTCGTGCTGCCGATCTACGTCGGCGGGCGGGTGGTGGGGTGGGCCTCGATGTTCGGCCACATGTCCGACGTCGGTGGCAAGACCCCGAGTTCGATGCCCACCGACGCGAAGACGATCTTCGAGGAAGGCGTGGTCATCCCGCCGTTCCGGCTCTACAGCGGCGGCGCCCTCAACGAGGACGCCCTGCGGATCATCCTCAACCAGGTACGGGTGCCTGACTGGAACCGCGCCGACCTCAATGGCATCGTGGCGGCCTGCCGCACCGCCGCGCGCCGGGTGCAGGAGATGTGCGAGCGGTTCGGCACCGCCACCTACCTCTCGGCGCTCGACGCGCTGCTGCAACGCAACCACGACGCCATGAAGGCCCTGCTGGCGATGGTGTTCGAGGAGGGCAAGACCCTCGCGTTCACCGACTACATCTGCGACGACGGCGTGGGGTACGGCCCGTACGAGCTGAAGATGGCACTCACCCGCACGGGCGACAAGGTGCACCTGGACCTGTCGGGCAGTTCGCCGCAGGCCGTCGGGCCGATCAACTACTACATCAACGAGAACCTGATCCGGATGTTCTTCGGGATCTACATGATCACGGTCGCCGATCCGCAGATCCTCTGGAACGACGGCTTCTACCCGCTCGTCGACGTCACGATCCCGGACGGCTCGTTCTGGAAGCCGGCGTACCCGGCCGCCCTGAACGCGCGCAACCACGGCATCGGGCGGGTGTTCGACCTGTTCGGTGGGCTGCTCGGCCAGACCAACCCGGCGTTGCTCAACGCCGCCGGCTTCTCCTCCAGCCCGCACTTCATGTACTCCGGCGTCTACAGCGAGGGCGACCGCAAGGGGGAGTGGTTCCAGCTCTACTCCATCGGGTTCGGCGGCATCCCCGGACGCCCACTCGGTGACGGCCCGGACGGTCACTCGCTGTGGCCGAGTTTCGTCAACATCCCCTGCGAGTTCCTCGAGTCCTACTACCCGTTGCGCATCGAGAAGTGGGAGACGATCGCCGACACCGGCGGAGCCGGCCTGCACCGCGGCGGCAACGGCGTCGACGTCGCCTACCACTTCCTCGAGCCCGGCACGATCGCCATCCACGACGACCGCTGGCTGACCTACCCGTGGGGCGTCAACGGCGGGACCCCCGGTGCACGCGGCACGAAGTACCTCGACCGGGCCGACGGTTCGCACGAGGTGTTGCCCAGCAAGGTCCACGACGTCGAGGTGCTCCCCGGCGACGTCCTGCACTTCATCACGTGGGGCGGCGGCGGATGGGGCGATCCGCTCGAACGCGACCCGGCGCTCGTGGCGCTGGAGGTCCGCCGCGGGCTGGTCACCGCCGAGGGCGCCCGACGCTACGGGGTGGCGCTCGCCGCGGACGGCACGGTCGACGACACCGCCACGGCCGCCCTCCGGGACGAGCTGCGCGCGGGGCGACCGGCCGAGCTCCCGGTCTTCGACATGGGCCCGCCGCTGGAACAGATCCTCGCGAATGCCGAAGCGGAGACGGGGCTCCCGGCCCCGAGTCCGCCGATCCGGCGATGACGGCGCACGACGACGGCTTCGGCGGGTCGTTGCCGTGGGGGACGAAGCCCGCGTTGCTGGTCATCGACATGATGCGCGCGTACTTCGCCTCGGGATCACCGTTGTGCCTACCGGACCGTTCCGCGGTCGAGGGGTGTGCCGGCCTGCTCGAGGCGGCTCGCTCGCGCGGCGTGCCGGTGATCCACACGCGGGTCTCCTACGGCCCCGACCTGCGCGACGGCGGGCTGTTCGTGCGCAAGATCCCCGCACTCTCGCTGCTGACCGGCGATGCCGTGCTCGGGGAGATCGAACCGGACGTCGCGCCGCTGGCGTCCGAACCGGTGGTGGTGAAGCAGTACGCGTCGGCCTTCTTCGGCACGTCGCTCGCCTCCACCCTCACAGCGGCCCGCGTCGACAGCGTCGTCGTCGCGGGCGTCTCCACCTCCGGTTGCGTGCGGGCCACGGCCACCGACGCGCTGCAGCACGGCTTCGCCCCGGTCGTGCCGGCCGACGCCTGCGGTGACCGGACCCCCGAGATCCACGCGGCGAACCTGTTCGACCTCGACGCGAAGTACGCCGACGTCGTCGACGTCGCCCGGGTCGTCGCCTGGTGGTCCGCGCTGCGGGCCTGAGCCCGGCCGGCGAGCGCGCTCAGCGGGGGCGGGCCACCACGACCGTCTGCAGCGCGACCGGCGCCGCGGTGTACGACACCGACGCGGCCTGCCGGGCGTCGAGCAGGCAGTACCCGGGCGCGAGGAAGGTCACCTCGCCACCCGGCGCCACGCTGCAGACCTGACCCGAGCCCGCCCGCACGCTGACGACGACCGGGTTCCCCGAGGCGCCACCGGTCGCGGTGACCGCGTAGCGGTCGCCCACCCCCACCCGCCCCCGCGGCGTGGAGGTGAACACGATGGTCTGCATCGCCTTGGCAACCGTGACGACCT
>CAXUNA010000067.1:0-11377 GCA_964252095.1 uncultured Jatrophihabitans sp.
GGGCCCGGCCGCGCGCCGCGGCGAGGCGGGCGCCACCGCCGACGTCGGCGACACGAGCCGCGCGGCCGACGCTGCCGGCGAGCCGGTGCTCGTCGTGGGCGGGGGCAGCAACCTCGTCGCCGGTGACGACGGTTGGCCGGGTGTCGTCGTCCGGCTCGCCACCCACGGGATCGAGGTGGTGGCCGACGGTGACGACGTCCTGGTCACCGTCGCCGCGGGTGAGCCTTGGGACGCGCTCGTCGCCCGCTCGGTGGTCGAGGGCTGGTCGGGGCTCGCCGCGATGTCGGGCATCCCCGGGCTCACCGGCGCCACGCCGGTGCAGAACGTCGGGGCGTACGGCGCCGAGGTCGCCGACCTCATTGAGCACCTCGAGGTCTACGACCGGCAGCTCGGCACCGTGACGACCTGGCCGGCCGTCGACGTCGGGTTCGGCTTCCGCACCAGCGCGTTCAAGCACACCGACCGGTACGTCGTGCTGGCCGTGACGTTCCGGCTGCGGCGCGGCGCGGACTCGGGCCCGGTCCGGTACCTCGAGCTGGCGAAGCGGCTCGGGGTCGAGCAGGACGAGACCGCGCCGTCGACGGCGGTGCGCGAGGCCGTCCTGGACCTGCGGCGCAGCAAGGGGATGGTGCTCGACGCCGCCGACCACGACACGTGGAGCGTGGGCTCGTTCTTCGTCAACCCGCTGGTGACCTCGGTCGGCCCCGAGCTCGCCGACGCCCCGCGCTGGGCCACCGGCCCCGCGATCAAGCTCTCGGCGGCCTGGCTGATCGAGCGGGCGGGGTTCCACAAGGGCTACGCCCTCGACCGGGCGCCCGGCACCGTCGGCGTCTCGAGCAAGCACACCCTCGCGCTCACCCACCGCGGCGGCGGGACGACCGCGCAGCTGCTCACGCTCGCCGCCGAGATCCGCGCGGGCGTCGAGGCGCGCTTCGGCGTGCGGCTCGGCCCCGAGGCCCACCTGGCGGGCGTCACGTTCTGAAGAGGCACCATGGACGACGTGAAGCGCGTGGCGATGCTGTCGGTGCACACGTCACCGCTCGACCCGCCCGGCAGCGGCGACGCGGGTGGCCTCAACGTGTACGTGGTCGAGACCGCCAAACGGCTCGCCCGGCGTGGCGTCGAGGTCGAGGTGTTCACCCGGGCGACGAGCGGGGACCTGCCACCAACTGTGGAGCTCGCACCGGGCGTGACGGTCAACAACGTCGTGGCGGGCCCGTTCGAGGGGCTCGCGAAGGCCGATCTCCCGGCGCAGTTGTGTGCGTTCACCGCGGCGGTGCAACGCGCCGAGGCCCGTCACCCCGGCGGGTGGTTCGACGTCGTGCACTCCCACTACTGGCTCTCGGGCCAGGTCGGCTGGCTGGTGCGCGAGCGCTGGGCCGTACCGCTGGTGCACTCCGCGCACACGCTCGCCAAGGTCAAGAACGCCGCGCTCGCCGAGGGTGACGAGCTCGAGCCGATGGCGCGGGTCATCGGCGAGGAGCAGGTCGTCGCCGAGGCCGACGTGCTGGTCGCGCCGACGGCCGAGGAGGCCACGGACCTCGTCGATCTCTACGACGCCGACCCGCGCCGGGTCGTCACGATCCCGCCGGGCGTCGATCTCGAGGCCTTCTCGCCCGCCGGCGACCGGTTGCTCGCCCGGGCCCGGCTCGGGCTGCCGGCCGACGCCTTCGTCGTCGCGTTCGTCGGGCGGATCCAGCCGCTCAAGGCGCCGGACCTGCTCCTGCGCGCCGCCGCCGCCCTGCGCATGTGCGATCCCGAGATCGGCCGCAGGCTGCACCTGGTGATCTGTGGCGCGCCGAGCGGCACCGGGGTCGCGAACCCGCGCTGGCTGCCCGACCTCGCGCACCGGCTCGGCCTGGAGCAGCGGGTCCACTTCCAGCCCCCGGTGTCCCGTGACGCCCTGGCCGACGTCTACCGCGCCGCCGACCTCACCGCGGTGCCGAGCTACAACGAGTCGTTCGGGTTGGTCGCACTGGAGTCGCAGGCGTGCGGGACGCCCGTCGTGGCCGCCGCGGTCGGCGGTTTGCCCACCGCGGTCGCCGACGGCCGGTCGGGGGTGCTCGTCGCGGGCCACGACCCCAAGCACTGGGCCGATGCGATCGGCGGGCTGCTGCGCGACCCGGAACGCCGCGCCCGGCTCGCCGTCGGCGCGCGGGCCCACGCCGAGAAGTTCAGCTGGGACCGCACCACCGACTCGTTGCTCGAGGCCTACGCGGGGGCGTCGCAGCACCTGCTCGCCGCCCCGGCGGTGATCGCGTGACGAGCGCCGACCGCATCGCCACGACCGCCGCGACGATCGCCGACGCCCTGGCCGAGCGGGAGATCGAGTTCGACCACGTCCGTGCCGACGCGTTCGTCGTGAACCTGCCCGGCGAACGTCGGCTCAAGACCGCCTGCTGGCTCACCATCGGTGAGCACGCCCTGACCATCGACGCGTTCGTCGTGCGCAAACCCGACGAGAACTTCGAAGGTTTCTACCGTTACCTGCTGCAACACAACTCGAAGAGCTACGTCGTCTCCTGGAGCATCGACAGCGTCGGCGACGTCTACCTGACCGGCCGGTTGCCGCTCGCGGCCGTCGACGCCGACGAGCTCGACCGGGTGCTCGGCGCGGTGCTCGAGTACGCCGACGGCGCGTTCAACGAACTGCTCAAGCTCGGGTTCGGCTCCTCGATCCGGCGCGAGTGGGCCTGGCGTACGAAGAACGACCTGCCGACCATGAACCTCGCCGCCTTCGAGGACTTCGTCACCAAGGGGACCTCGTGAGCGCGGTCCTCGACGCGAAGCCGCGCGGCCGCGGTCTGCTCGCCGCGGTCTGGACCGTCGCCGGGCTGGTGCTCGCCGGTCTGGTCGTGTTCGTCGTGCGGTACGCGACGGGTGGCGGTTCCGGCCACGCCATGGACCACACGTTGTTCGCGGCGGGCGACGGCCCGCAGGGGACCACGTTGCTGAGCAGTCAGTTCTTCACGGCCTGGCAGCTCGACGTGACCGCCGTGGCGGTCGCGGTGCTGCTGGCCGCGCTCTACGGCGCCGGCGTGGTGGCGCACCGCCGCCGGAACGACGCCCCCTGGCCCGTCGGACGGATCGTTGCATTCTGCATCGGTCTGCTGGTGATCGTGTTCGCGACCTGCGGCAGCATCGCGGTCTTCGACCAGACCTTGTTCTCCGCACACATGGTCGGCCACCTCGCGCTGGTCATGCTCGCGCCGGCGTTGCTGGTCGCCGGCGCCCCGTTGACGTTGTGGCGCGAGACCCGCCGCGACCCGGCCGATTTCGACCGGGTGGCGAAGGGTCCGGTGCTCGCGGTGCTGACCTCGCCGCCGGTGGCGTTCGCCTGCTACACCGTGGTCATCGTCGGCACCCACCTCACCGGGCTGATGGACGCGATCATGGACTCCACCGCGCTCGGTCAGGTCGAGCACCTCGCCTACCTGCTCGTGGGGTTCCAGTTCTTCCTGCTGGTGATCGGCGACGAACCGATCCGCTGGCGGCTGTCACTGCTCGGCCGGCTCGGCATCCTCGGGGTCGGCATGGCCGTCGACACCTTCACCGGCGTCGTGTTGCTCATGAGCTCGGTCCCGATCAGCATGGGCGTCGGCGTCGACGCACTGACCGACACCAGGACCGGCGGCGCGATCATGTGGGTCGGTGGCGACGGCCTCATGGCCGTGGTCATGGTGCTGCTCGTGGTGGGGTACCTCCGCCGTCCGCAGGAGGGCGGTCGCGAGGAGAAGAGCTGGGTCGAGCAGGCGCGCCGCGAGGTCTTCGAGGAGAAGACCGGCAACACCCGCGCCGCGGTGCCCGCCACCGCGGAGGACTTCGACGAGGACGACCGCCGTCGGGAGGCCTACAACGCGTGGCTCGCGAAACTCGAGGCCAGCGAACGCCGGTGATCGTCCCCGCGCGGTTCAACGGGCCGGACCGTTCGGCCCACGGCGGGTGGGTCGCGGGCCTCGCGGCGCAGCACGTCCGGCCCGGGCTCGCGGTGCAGGTCTCGCTCGCCGGCCCGCCCCCGCTCGATGCCGAGCTCGAGATCGTCACCACCGGCGACGGCGTGGAACTGCGCCACGACGCCGGGGTGCTCGTCACCGCGGTCGCCACCGACGACATCACCGTGCCGGTACCGGCGGTCGAGCCCGAGGCGGCCGCCGCCGCCCGCGCCCGCTTCCTCGCGTTCCCCGACCATCCCTTCCCGTCCTGCTTCGTGTGTGGCACCGCGCGCCCCGACGGCCTGCAGGTCCACCCCGGCCCGCTCGGCGGCGACTGGACGCACGTGGCCACGACGTTCGCCACCACCGAGTTCGCCACCGCGCCGGAGGTGCGGTGGGCGGTGCTCGACTGCCCGACCGGCTGGGCCGCGGGCCTCGCGACCGGGCCGTCCCTGCTGGCCGGCTACACCGTGCGGGTCGTGGACGAGATCGAGCCCGGGGAGACCGGCGTGCTGGTCGCGGCCGACGACGGCGCGCGGGGGACGTCCGGCCGGGCCCGGGCCGCGCGCAGCGCCTGGTACGGGAACGACGGCCGGTTGATCGCCCACGCCGACGCCGTCTGGGTCGCGCCGAAGCCGCTCTGAGAAGATCAGCGCCATGGCCTACACGCTTGTCCTGCTGCGCCACGGCGAGAGCGACTGGAACCAGAAGAACCTGTTCACGGGGTGGGTCGACGTCGAACTCACCGAGAAGGGCACGGCCGAAGGGAAACGGGCGGGTGAGTTGCTCGCCGACGCCGGCCTGCTGCCCGACGTCGTCCACACCTCGCTGCTGCGCCGGGCGATCCGCACCGGTCAGTTCGCGCTGGCGGGGGTGCAGCGTGAGTGGATCCCGGTCAAGCGCACCTGGCGGCTCAACGAGCGCCACTACGGCGCGTTGCAGGGCAAGGACAAGGCGCAGGTCCGCGCCGAGTTCGGCGACGAGCAGTTCATGACCTGGCGGCGCAGCTACGACACCCCGCCGCCCCCGCTCGACGACGACGACGAGTGGAGCCAGTCCCGCGACCCGCGGTACGCCGACCTGTTCGAGGCGTTGCCGCGCACCGAGTGCCTCGCCGACGTCGTCGTGCGGATGCTGCCGTACTGGTACGACGCGATCGTCCCGGACCTGCGGGCCGGCAAGACCGTCCTGGTCGCCGCGCACGGCAATTCGCTGCGGGCGCTCATCAAGCACCTCGACGGCATGGGCGACGAGGAGGTCGTGGGCCTCAACGTGCCGACCGGGATCCCGCTGGTCTACCGGCTCGACGAGGAGACGCTGAAGCCGGAGGGCCCGGGCGAGTACCTCGACCCCGACGCCGCGCAGGACGCGATCGCCGCGGTGGCTAACCAGGGCCGCTGACGCCGGGGGGCGCCCGGGGACCCGGGGCGCCGCGGCGTCAGAGGCTGAACTGGTTGTGGGTGATCCGCTCGGGGCGCTCACCGGTGGCGATGAACACGACCCGGCGGGCGGTGGCCACCGCGTGGTCGGCGTATCGCTCGTAGTACCGACCGAGCAGCGTCATGTCGATCGCGACCTCGGTGCCGTGCGACCAGTGCGGCGACAGCAGCAGCGTGAACAGCTTGCGGTGCAGGGCGTCCATCGAGTCGTCCTCGATCTCGATGGCCTGCGCGAGGGCGACGTCGCGGCCCTGGATCACGAGTGCGACCTTGTCGACCAGCGACAGCGCGACGTCGCCCATCTGCGCGATGATGTCGCGCAGTTCGTTCGGCACCGCGAGCTCGGGGAACCGCATCCGGGCGACCTTCGCGACGTGCAGCGCGAGGTCGCCCATCCGCTCCACGTCGGCGGCGAGGTGCAGCGAGGTCACGATGACCCGCAGGTCACCGGCCACCGGCTGCTGGCGCGCGAGCAGCGTGAAGATCTGCTCCTCGAGGCCCTCACGGAGCCGGTCGATCTCCGGGTCGTCGGAGATGACGCGCTCGGCGTTCGCGAGGTCACCGTCGAGCAGGGCCGCGGTGGCGCGGCGCATCGCGACCTCGGTCATGCGGGTCATCGTGACCAGCGTCGTGCCGATCGAGTCGAGATCGTCGTGGTAAAGGTCGCGCATGTTCGGGCCCTCCGGGAGTTCGGGCGCCACCACCGGGTCTGGATCGGGTGGCCCTGTCTCTGACGCTCAGAATATGCGGACTGTCACCCGGAAGGCCCGCGTGACGTGAACTCTGCCGGTCCGGCAGGTGAACAGCGCCCCGGGGTCGGGCGCCGCACCCCACGAGTGGCGTTCCCGAACTCACCGAGTCCCTACCATCGGGGTCATGACCGGCACCGCCGTCGCGCTGTGGGTCGCCTCGGTGATCGTGGCGATCGGTGTCGGCGTCCTCGTCGGCCGGATCGGGACCCGCCGGCTGCGGGCCCGGGTGAACCAGCCCGTCCGCACCCCACGTCGCGCGGCGTTGTGCGAGCAGGTCGTCGAGGTCACCGGCAGCGGTGTGGTGGTGGTCGACCGCGACGAGTTCGTGGTGCTCGCCAACCCGGCCGCCCGGCGGCTCGGCATCCTCGACCAGGACCGCCTCGGCACCCCCGAACTGCGTGACCTCGCGCGTGACGTCGTGGTCCGCGGCGGCACCACACCGCGCTCGGTGACGGTCGAACCGCGGGTCCGCTCGGCGCAGAACCGGCCGGGCGAGGGTCGGGCCTTCGCCGCGCTCGCCGCACCGATCCGGCTCGCCGGCGACGACCGCACCAGCGCGGTCGTGCTGCTGCTCGACGACGTCACCGAGTCCCGACGGCTGGAGGCGGTCCGGCGCGACTTCGTCGCCAACGTCTCGCACGAGTTGAAGACGCCGGTCGGCGCGCTGACGCTGCTCGCCGAAGCGGTGCTCGACGCCGCCGACGACCCCGAGGCGGTCGCCCGGTTCGCGCAGCGGATGCAGCGCGAAGGCAGCCGGCTCGGACGGCTGGTGCGCGAGCTCATCGAGCTGTCGCGGTTGCAGGGCGCCGAACCGCTGCCCGGTGACGACCTCGTCGCGGTGGCCGACGTCCTCGACGACGCCGTCGACGGCCATCGCCTGATCGCCGAGCAGGCCGGGATCACCGTGCTGGTCCGGTGCCCCGACACCATCGCCGTGCGCGGCAACGCGGCGCAGCTGTCCATGGCGGTGTCGAACCTGCTCGACAACGCCATCGCCTACAGCCCGGCCGGCACCCGCATCGCCGTCACCGCCTCGACCGACGACGGCGACGAGGACGACGACGGCACCCGCGTGCGCATCTCGGTCTCCGACCAGGGCATCGGGATCGCCGTCGCCGACCAGGAGCGGGTCTTCGAACGCTTCTACCGGGTCGACCCCGCGCGGTCGCGGGCCACCGGTGGCACCGGGCTGGGCCTCGCGATCGTCAAGCACGTCGCGACCAACCACGGCGGCACCGTCGCGGTGTGGAGCCGCGAGGGCGCGGGCTCGACGTTCTCCATCACGCTGCCGGCCGCTGTCGACCTCGGCCTCGCCGGGGACGACTTCGACGACGAGGCCGACGAGGCCGAGGACCGGGACGTCCGTGCGCGGCCCGTCCGTGAACACCCCGCCCGCGACCACCGCGAGCACCACCCCCGAGAGGACACAGTGAGCGAGTCGTCAACCGCCGGCACCGACGTCGTGGTGACCCGGTCGTGAGCAGGGTGCTCGTCGTCGAGGACGAGGAGTCGTTCTCCGACGCGCTGTCGTACATGCTGCGGCGGGAGGGCTACGAGGTCGCCGTCGCCGAAACCGGTCCGGAGGCGCTCGACACCTTCGACCGCTCCGGCGCCGACCTCGTCCTGCTCGACCTCATGCTGCCGGGGTTGTCCGGCACCGAGGTCTGCCGGGCGCTGCGACAGCGGTCCAACGTGCCGATCATCATCGTCACCGCACGCGACTCCGAGGTCGACAAGGTCGTCGGGCTCGAACTCGGCGCCGACGACTACGTCACCAAGCCGTTCTCCTCCCGCGAGCTCGTGGCGCGCATCCGCGCGGTGCTGCGGCGCGGCGGCGAGAACGCCGACGAGCTGCTGCCCTCGATGCTCGAGGCGGGCCCGGTGCGGATGGACGTCGAGCGGCACACCGTGCTGGTCGACGGCACCCAGGTGGCCATGCCGCTCAAGGAGTTCGACCTGCTCGAGTTCCTGCTGCGCAACACCGGCCGGGTGCTCACCCGCGGGCAGCTCATCGACCGGGTGTGGGGATCGGACTACGTCGGCGACACCAAGACCCTCGACGTCCACGTCAAGCGGCTGCGCTCGAAGATCGAGCCGGACCCCGCCAACCCGAAATTCCTGTTGACGGTCAGAGGGCTGGGCTACAAGTTCGAGCGGTGAGGCGCCACGTCGCCACCGAGGTGGTCGCGCCGCCCGATCAGAGTTGATCAAGACGCAATGGTCGTGATGGCGCCGCTCTCCGCGACCATTTCGCCTTGATCACCGCGTCCCACCGCAGTGATCAAGGCAACATGGTCGTCGCGCGGGCCGGTCGAGGTCGACTGACCCGTCAGGCCGGGTTCTTGGGGGCCTTGGGCGGCGGGTCGCCGAGCTCGAGTTCCACCCGGAAGCCGGGCGCGGACTCGTCGGTGTCGACGCTCTCCTCGAGCTTCTCGACCGAACCGGCGGCGACGACGTCGGGCGCGCCGGCGCGGAACAGGGCGAGCTGCTCGGCCGTACCGGAGACGCCGAGGTAGATCACCGGCGTGCGCATGCCGACCTGCTTCTCGGTCTTGGCCCGGCGGATCCGACGCAGCACGTCGGTGGCGAACTCGAACGCGTCGGCGGCCGGCTCACCGGTCCGCAGCTCCACGCCGGCGGCGTCGGCCCGGCTGCCCGGCCACGGCTGGCGGTGGACGGAGTCGGCGTGCGTCCACGACCACGCCTCCTCCGCGACGAACGGCACGAACGGGGCCAGCAACCGTTGCAGGATCGACAGTCCCTGTGCCAGGGCGGCCTGCGCCGACGACGCGTTGCCGGTGTCGCCGTAGGCACGCGACTTCACCAGTTCGACGTAGTCGTCGCAGTAGTGCCAGAAGAAGCCTTCGACCTCGACGAGCGCGCCGCGGTAGTCGTTGCGCTCGAAGGCGGCCTCCGCGCGCAACGACACCTGGTGCAGCTGCGCGATCATCGCGAGGTCGACCGGTTCGGTGATCTCGGCGCCGCCGAACCCGTCGGGCAGCATGTCGAGCACGAACTTCGAGACGTTGAGCAACTTGATCGCGAGCCGGCGGCCGACCTTCATCTGGCCCTTGTCGACCGCGGTGTCGACGCCCTGCGCCGCGTGGCACGACCAGTAGCGCAGGCCGTCGGCGCCGAACTCGTCGACGAAGTCCGCCGGGCCCTCGGTGTTGCCCTTCGACTTCGACATCTTCTTGCGGTCGGGGTCGAGGATCCAGCCGTTGATCGACACGCCCTTCCAGGGCAGCGTGTCGAACGCGAGGATGCTGCGCAGCATCGTCGAGAAGGTCCAGGTGCGGATGATCTCCGGGCCCTGCGGGCGCAGGTCCATGGGGTAGGTCCGCGCGAACAGGTCGTCGTCGCGGCCCCAGCCGCAGGTGATCTGCGGCGTGAGCGACGACGTCGCCCAGGTGTCCATCACGTCGGGGTCGCCGACGAAGCCGCCGGGCTTCCCGCGCTGGTCGGCGGTGTAGCCCTCCGGTGCGTCGGTCTGCGGGTCGACCGGCAGTTGCGCGGCGGTGGGCACGAGGATCTGCGACCAGTCGGGGTTGCCGTCGGGGTCGACCACGTACCAGACCGGGATGGGCACGCCGGAGTAGCGCTGGCGGCTGATCAACCAGTCGCTGTTGAGGCCCTCGATCCAGTGCTCGAGCCGGGTGCGCATGTGCTCCGGGTACCACGCGAGATCCGTTGCACCCTGCAACATCTTTTGCTTGATGTCCTCGTCGCGCGCGCCGTTCTTGATGTACCACTGCCGGCTGGTCACGACCTCGAGCGGCCGCTCGCCCTGCTCGTAGAACTTCACCGCGTGCTGGGTCGGCTTCGGCTCGGCGGTGAGCAGGCCGGCCTCGCCGAGCAGCTCGATGGTGCGGGTGCGGGCGGCGTTGGCCTTCTTGCCGCCGAGCTCGGCCCAGGTGGCGTCGACGTCGTCACCCAGCCACTCCGGCCGGGCGGTCACCAGCCGGCCGTCGCGGGCCATGATCGGCCGCAACGGCAGGCCGAGCTCGCGCCACCACACGACGTCGGTGACGTCGCCGAAGGTGCAGACCATCGCCGCGCCCGTGCCCTTGTCGGGTGCGGCGAGCGGGTGTGCGTGCACCGGCACCTCGACGCCGAACAGCGGCGAGGTCACGGTGGTGCCGACGAGGTCGGCGTAGCGCTCGTCGGACGGGTGCACGACGACGGCCACGCAGGCGGCGAGCAGTTCGGGACGGCTGGTCTCGATCTCGAGGCCGGAGCCGTCGGGCGTGGCGAAGCGGTACCGGACGTAGACGCCCGCGGTCTGCTTGTCGACCACCTCGGCCTGGGCGACGGCGGTCTGGAAGTCGACGTCCCAGAGGGTGGGGGCGTCGGCGAGGTAGGCGTCGCCGCGGGCGAGGTCGTCGAGCATCGCCTGCTGGGCGACCCGCTGACGCTCCGGGTCGATCGTGGCGTACTGCATCGACCAGTCGACCGAGAGCCCGATGCGGCGCAGGATCTGCTCGAAACCCTGCTCGTCATGGGCGGTCTGCCGGGCGCAGAGCTCGAGGAAGTTCTTCCGGGAGATCTCCTGCTTGCGCGCCTTCGGGTCGCGCGCGGGGTCGGGCTCGATCGCGAGGTCGGGGTCGAAGGGCAGCGCCTTGTTGGCGCGTACGCCGTAGATCCGCTCGACGCGCCGCTCGGTCGGCAGGCCGTTGTCGTCCCAGCCGATCGGGTAGAAGACCTCGCGGCCGCTCATGCGGCGGTAGCGGGCCATGGCGTCGACCTGGATGTAACCGAACGCGGTGCCGAGGTGCAGCTCGCCGCTCACCGTCGGCGGCGGGGTGTCGATCGAGTAGACCTGGTCGCGGGTCCTGGTCCGGTCGAACGCGTACGTCTGGTCGCGCTGCCAGACCGCTGTCCAGGCCTCCTCGAGGCCGTCGGTGGTCACGCGATCGGGGATGTTCGACACGCCACCAGTCTACGGAGAGGTCCCGAGCCGCTATTCCGCTTGCGGTGCGGGGGCCGGACTGGTCGGGTCGGCGTGTGCCGACCACCGCCTCCGGGATCGCGTACGACCGTGCGGGTGACCGCGGGCCGACGCCGTTGCTGCTCGTCCACGCCGGGGTCGCCGACCGGCGGATGTGGGACCCGGTGTGGCCCTCCCTGACGGCCGCCCGTGACGTCGTCCGGCTCGACCTGCGCGGTCACGGCGACTCCACCGGGCGCCCCGACGGCCCGCTCGACCCGGTCGCGGACGTGCTGGCCGTGCTCGACGCCGAGGGCATCGCGGGGG
>CAXUNA010000068.1:0-11326 GCA_964252095.1 uncultured Jatrophihabitans sp.
TCCCAGAACGTGCCCCCGACCGAGCGCGCGGTCAGCCCCTGCTCGGCCAACCCCGCCCAGGCGAGCACCAGCCGCAGCGGCAGGAACACGACCAGCGCCACCGCCAGCATCGCCAGGAACAGCGCGGTGCGCCCGGTCCGGAGCCTGACCCTCATGCCGCCCGCGCCCGGAGCGTCAGCTGCGCCGCGACCGTCTGGTCTGCGTTCGGCGTGATCGCGGACGATTCGACCAGGATCCCCGCCTGCTCCAGCGACGCGAGCCAGGCGAACAGCGCCGGCGGGCGGGCGGTCGCGATCGACACCTTCACCCGGTCCGCGCCGTCGGCGTCGAGCGTCGCCAGCGTGAACCCCGCCTCCTCCGCCTTGGCGCGGACCGCAGCGGGCAGCGGCGCCTCGACCAGGGTGATCCCCGCCCGCTGCGCGCGCTTGACCGCGTCGACCGCCACCAGGGTCCGCCCCAGCCGCTCGACCGCATCGCGGTGCCGCGACTTGGCGCTCGACAGCCCGTCGCGGACCGGGATCACCAGCGCCGCCCACACCAACGTCACCGCGGCGAGCGCGGCCATGACCAGGATCATCCGCTGCTCGCGGAGCGAGCGCGCGGCGTACCAGGCGCGCAGCGCGGTCACGGCGGCGACCGGCAACGTGGCGGCGTCGGCCAGGTCGACCCGGTCCGGCACGACGGCGAGTTCGGCGGTCGAGACGGCCCGACGCGTCGCCCACGCTCCCCGCCAGCCGAACGTCACCACCCGCGTCCCGGCGGGCGGACCGGAACCGTCCTCGGCGGCCGCGAGCACGACACCCGACGCGTCCCAACCCGGGATCTCGCCGGTCCGGAACATCTGCCGGAGGTAGCGGGTCTCGCCGGCGTTCAGCGAGACGGCCCGGACGCCGACCAGCGCCTCACTGGGGCCGGGCTGCGGCTCGGGGACGTAGTCGGTCAGGACGAGTCCGGTACGGGCGGTGTCGTCGACGACCAGTGCTTTCACGGCTGGATCCCTCCGGTGTGGGTCGTTGCCAGGGGAACGGGCGTGGCTTCGCGCGCGGACCGCCAGCGGGGGAACGCGTGTCAGCGTGCACCCGCGACGGCGACGGTCGTGGGGACCATCACGGCGACGGCGACCCACGGGATGGACCCGACACCGAGCCCGGAGAGCAGCAGGCCACCGACCACTCCGCCCGCCGCGATGCTCAGGTTGAACACCGTGACCACCGCGGCCTGCACACCGTCGGTCCCCGCCGCTCGGATCGCCGCGGTCACGAACAACGTGGCCGAGCCGCCGAAACCCAGGCCCCATGCAACGACGCCGAGGACGAAGACGACCGGGCTGCCGGCCGTGACGCCCAGCACCACCGCACCGGCGCCCAGCAGACCGCTGCTGAGCAGCATCAGCCGTCGATGGTGCGGGTCGACGAACCGACCGGCGGCCCAGATGCTCGTCAGCGCCGCCAGGCCGAACACGAGCAGGACCCACCCGATCCCGTGACGCAGCCCGGATCGCGCGGCCAGCGGCTGGATGTACGTGTACAGCAGGTTGTGGGCGGTGATGTAGCCCGCCACCACCGCGAGGATCGCAGGCACTCCCGGTGCCCGCAGGACGGCCGCGAACGACCCGTCGCTGCCTGCCGTCACCCCGGCGAGGTTCGGCACGGCGACGAACACCCAGACCATCGCCACCGCACTGAGGCCCGCCATCACGGTGAACGTGGTGCGCCAACTGGTCGCGTCGCCGAGGACGGTGCCGGCCGGCAGCCCCAGGGAGAGCGCGGCGGGGGTACCGGCCAGGGCGATGGCGATCGCGGTGCCCCGCGAGCCCTCGGGGACCAGTCGCGCCGCGACACCGCCGATGTTGGCCCAGACCAGCCCGGCGGCGATCCCGGTGACCGACCGTGCGATCAGGATGACCGTGAAACTGGTGCTGAGAGCAACGGTGAGGTTGCCGGCCACGAACACCGCGAGAGAATCGACGAGCACGGTCCGACGACCGACGTCCTTCAGGACGGTGTTCAACGGCACGACGGTCAGCGCGGTTGCCAGGGCGTAGACCGTGATGGTCTGACCCACCACCGACTCCGACCGTCCGAGGCTCGCGGCCATGTCCGGCAACAGGCCCGCGGGCACGGTCTCGTTGAGGATCCCGAGGAAACCGGCCGTGAACAGGGCGAGCAGGGCGGTCAACGGCAGCCTCGACCTGCGCGGCGGCGCGACGCCCGTGAACACGCCGGCGGACATCGCCGTCTTCACGCCGTCGTCGTGGTGCCGGACCGGCGCGACAGACGCAGGGCGCCGAGGCCGGCGTCGCGGGACACCACCGGGCGGTAACCGAGCTCGCTGACGGCCTTGTCGGTGCGCAGGGTGCACGTCTGCCCGATGAACCAGCGCGCGGGCACCGGCACGACGGTTTCCGCGGTCGCGCCGTCGAGCTCGGGGACCTCCGACGTGTCGACACCGTAGATGTCGAAGACCGTCTGCATGAACTCCCGGAACTGCACCGGCTCCTGGTCGGTGACGAAGTACGCCTGCGCGCCCCGGCCCCGTCGCCAGCCGAGGATCAGGCCCTCGACGGCGTTGTCGACGTACGTCACGTCGGTGGTGTGCCGGCCGCCGTCGACCCACGCGAAACTTCCCGTCCGGACCACCTCCGCGAAGCCATCGGTGACGGCGCTCCCGACGCCCCAGACGAATTTCGGCCGCACCGACACGGTCGTGAACCCCGGCGCGTCGGCCTCGAGCACGATGATCTCGGCCTGGGCCTTCGTGGCGCAGTACGCCGCCGGGGAGTGCGGCTGCAACGGTGCGGTCTCGTCGACGTCGATCAACGGTTCGCCGGCGAGCAGGGCGGCCTCGCTGCCACAGTGCACGAACGTGCCCACCCCGGCGTGGCGGGCTGCCTGCACAGCGGCCCGGGTGCCCTCGACGGTGATCAGCAGGTGCCGGTCGAGGTCCGCGGAGAGGTCGGTCTCGGCGGCGAGGTGGAACACCACCTCGCTGCCGACCGCGGCGTCCTGCCAGGTCACCGGCTCGGTCAGCACCCCGCGCACCGGTTCCGCGCCCAGGGCGGCCACCACCTCCGACGCCGACTCGCTGCGAACGAGCACCCGGACGTGATGACCCTCGTGGACGAGCCGACGGACCAACGCCCGTCCGATGAACCCCGAACCACCGGTCACGAACACCTGCGACATGAACGTCTTCTCCCTGCTCGACGTGGACCTCGACCTGCTCGTCGAGCGGGCCTGTTGTCGTCCAGCGCGTCCCGCCGCAGGAACCTTCCCGTACCGACCCTCATAGATGAGATCGTCGACATAAGCTGTGTCGATGGCTTCGCTGCGTGCACTGGAGTGCCTCGTGGTCGTCGCGGAGTGCGGGTCCATCACCGAGGCGGCCCGGCTCCTCCACCTGTCGCAACCCGCTGTCTCCCACCAGCTCGCCGAGCTGGAACGGGAGACCCGGACCCCGCTGCTGAACCGTCATGCGCGCGGCGTGACCCTGACGCCCGCGGGCCATGCCGCCCTCAGCCACGCCCGGCGCGCGATCGAGGCGTCGGCGGCGGCCGTGACCGCCGCTCGTGCCGTGGGCGACGGCACCGGCGGGACGCTGCGCCTGGCGTGCGCGCAGAGCCTCACGGTGCCCCTGCTCGCACCCGTCGTCCGGGAATGGCACCGGAAGCGGGCGGCGATCGAGATGAGTCTGCGGGAATCCGCCGTCCTCACCGAGATCCTCGGGTGGATCGAGAGTGGCGCCGTCGATGTCGCCGTGGTGCCCGCGCCGGTTCCCCGCGGCTTCACGACGACCCCGGTCGCCGAGGAGGAGGTGGTCCTGACCGCACCGGCCGACCACCGGTTGGCACGGTCGGCCGCCGTGCGGGTCGCGGATCTCGACGGCGAGCCGATGATCCACTTCGCCGCGGACAACGGGTTGCGGGACTGGTTGGACCGCGCACTGGTGGCGGCCGACGTCCGACCCAAGATCGCCATGCGGACCTCGATCACGGCAGCGGCGCCGCAGCTGGCCGCCGCGGGTCTCGGGATCTCCGTCACCCCGGTGAGCGCGGTGAGCGCAGGGCTGCCAGGAGCGGTCCGGTCGTTCTCGCCACGGTGGACCCGCCATCTGGTGGCCGTCACGGTCGCGGACCCGGACCCGCTCACCCTCCGGTTCGTCGCGGACCTGAAGGTCCGTGGTGTGCGGGTCCCGCGGGACGTCGCCAGACAACTCGCGGACCGGGACAGCAAGACCTGATCCGCTCGATCGACGTCGTCGCCGTCCGGTGAGGTCACGGGTCGGTGCGGACGGTCGGGTTCGTGGCGGGGTGGGGGATCGCACGGGGTGCTGAGACGGGCTGTGATCCCTCGGCTGCCGTGACGCGATGCGTACCCGAGCCGCTTGCGACTGTGCGGTGCGGGCGGCGATGCTGACGCATGGCCTCGATCGAACCCGAGCTGTGGGTGGACGCCGCAGCGTCGGCGGCGCGCTTCTACATCGCCGCCTTCGGTGCCACCGTGGTCTTCCAGGTGGGTGACGGCGAGGACGTCGTCACCCGCCTCGACGTCGACGGCGCCCGCTTCTGGGTGGCAACCGCCGACCCCCGGATCGGCCGTCGGTCGCCCGGCGAGCTCCACGGCGCCACCGCCCGGATCCTGCTCGTCGTCGACGACGCCGCCGCGGTTGTCCGTGACGCCCGCGCCGCCGGGGCGACCGTGACAGCCGAGGTGGCCGAGGAGCACGGTTGGGTGCTGGGACGGATCGTGGATCCCTACGGCCACGAGTGGGAGATCGGCCACCACCTCGGCGACGAGGACTGACGAGTATTCGTGCCGTCGCACACGCGAGCGTCGGGCGTGACGCACCCTCCCGGGCTCGGTGGCACCGCGCTGGATCAACGTGGTGTTCGAGGCGCGTCGGTGGACGGGATGGTGTTCGCCTCCGATGTGAATCTGCCGGGCGTGGCGTCTACCTTCATGCGGTGCTGAGGTTGAGAACCACCGCCGCCGCGAGCATGGCGGCCGTTCTGGGAGTCGGTCTGGGCACTGTCCCGGCCGATGCCTCTGCGCGGGCCGACCTGGACGCGGTGCGCGTGTATGCGCACAGTTCCGGGGTGCTGACAGGGCACGACTTCCCCGCCGACTCCGTCCTGCGACTGAGCTCGGGCAACGCACTGCTGAGCGTTCCGGACACGGTCACGACCGACAGCACAGGGCACCTCTCGGTGGCCTACCACGCCGACGCCGCACTCGGCCAGGGACAGGTGCAACTGACGGCACGGGCGACGACGTCCGGCTTCACGTTCTCCGACTACCTCGACACCGGCCGTGCCCAGCTGGACAACGCCTTCCCCTCGCAGATCGTCTACCAGGCGGGCACCGTGCACGCCGTCATCCAGGGCTTCGCTGCCGACGAGCCGATCACGGTCAGTTGTCCGTGCTCACCGGTCCTTCCGAGAGCCGTCGTCACAGACGGTTCGGGCGCGGCCGACTTCGACGTCCACGTCGCCGGTCCCCGGCACACCGACGACACCCGACTCACCGTCACGGGTTCGCTGTCGGGACGTGCCGTGTCGGCGCCCTTCACCTTCGTGACCAGCAGTGCGGTCGGCCCCCAGCGGATTCCGGACCTGGTGTCGAACACCAGGATGTTCAGCGTGTCCGCGGCGAACGGCACGATCGAGGTCGACCAGACCATCGGGACGATCACCGCCGGTTGGCAGCTGGTTGCTCCCTACCGCGGAACATCCGGCAACCTGTTCCTGCAGTCCGACGGCAACCTCGTCGTCCGCGACAATGCCGGGCGCGCACTGTGGCAGAGCCACACCGCAGGCGCCGGCCCGGATCTGAGCCTCACCATGCAGGACGACGGCAACCTCGTGCTCCGCGCACCGACCGGACGCGCACTCTGGGTCAGCGGTACCTTCCTCATCGCACTCACCTCCGGCCAGTCGATGCACGCCGGCGAGAGCCTCCGCGGATCGTCGTACTCCACCCAGATGCAGAGCGGTGGGAATCTGGTGCTGAGCGACCGTGCGCTGAACCCGCCGCTGGTCGAGTGGGCGAGCCGCACCCAGGGAGCGGGTGCCGTCGCCACCGTGCAGTCCGACGGCAACCTGGTCGTCCGGCTGCCGTCCGGTCGCGCAGCGTGGTCGACCGGAACCGCCGGACGCTGCCCGGCGCCCCGTCTCTCGCAGCAGTTCGACGGCAACCTCGTGCTCCGGTCGACGGCTACCGGCACAGCGTGTTGGGCCAGCGGCACCCGGCAGCGAACCGCCTGACCGCGGTGGCCGGGCGCATCGAGGGTCCGAGGCTCACGCGGGTGCTCGGCCGTCCGAGCGGTGGGAACGGCAGGTGAGCCACGCCGTCGGCTACGCCCTCGGAGCCGCCATCGCCCTTGTCCTGGTCGTCGTGCTCACTCCCGTGACCGTCGGGTGGCGCAACCGGCAGCTCTCACGCGTGCGGGCCCGCCATCCGCAGGCGGAGTTCGTCGGCCCGGTGACGAAGGCGCCGAGCGGGCCGAACGCCGCAGTGCTCATCGTGGACACCACCTCACTCCGGCTCGTCCGATTCCGCGGTGCAGTGCAGCAGGAATGGACCTGGCCCACCGTGAGGTCCGTGCGCGTCGACACGGTGCGGTTCGGCGTCTCCCACCGCCGCGGGCTGGTCCTCGACATCGATTCCCGCTGGGAGCCGCGGATCCAGTTCATCGTCTTCGGGAGGTCGTGGCTGAAGGTCTCGACCACCCGCACCGACGACGCCGCCGCCGAGATGATCGCCCACCACCTGCGTGGGGCCGACCCGGAGTCCCCGACCGCGCCCGAGCATCCAGGAGATGTCGCAGATCCCGACCCCCGCTGAGGAGACGCCGATCCGGCGGCACGTGTGGTGCTCCGGAGATCAGCCGGCCGGCAGCGGAACAGTTGCCTGGAGCACCGATTCGGTGAGCGCCTCGGTGCGCAGGTGCTCGAAGCGGTGGTAGTCCGGGTCGCGGACCATGGCGACGAACCGCTGCCGGCTCGGGTACCGCACCAGCGCGACGGCGTCCCAGGCCTGGCCGTCCTCGGCCACGAGCACCGAGCTGCCGATTCCCCCGTACACGACCTCGACGCCGTACCGCTCGTTGATGCCGGACGAGGCGAAACACCCGATGTAATCGAGGTACTTCTGTGCCCCGCCGTCGGGAACGAAGCGGAGCAGGTTGAGCATCACGACCGGACCGCCGGGGTCCTCGGCGACGTAGCGATCCAGGCCGGCGTCGTCGAAGGCGATCACCGGGCCCGCGCCCAGAAGTCGGCCAGCACCCGCGCGCCGCGGTCGGGATCCACGGTCAGCCACCAGTGCCCGAGGCCTTCCAGTTCCACCACGTGCGCGCCCGCCCGCGCCGCCGACCGGCGGCGTTGGGCGTCGGTCCCGACGTGGTGATCGTCGAGCGCGAGGATCGCGAGACCGGGCCGGGCCGCCGCCCGCTCGAGGTCACGGCCGAGTTCGGACATCACGGGCTGTGCGGCGGCCCGGTACAGCCGCAGGATGCAGTCCCCCGTCGTCGCGTTGAACGCCGGCGCGACGACGTTCGCGGTTGCCGCGGCCATCCCGCGCTGGACCAGGTAGCCCGCCCGGTCCTCGTCGGACATCGACACCACCGACGCGATCGCTGTTTCCCCGTCGCCCGGCCGCTGCCACGTCTGCGCGAGCTCGTGCCACACGTACTCCGGGTCGAGCGAGCCGCCGGTGTCGCTGACCCAGCTGTGCAGGAGGTCCGGACGCGTCATCGCCACGCCGAGCACGTGGCTGCCGCCCCAGTCGTGCCCGACCAGGTCGACCGGTTCACCGATCCGCTCCAGTTCCTCGACCAACGCCGCCCGGTACGACACCGGGCCCGGTGCGAAGCCTGCCGGTACCGGCGCCCCGAAGCCGGGCGGTGACCACCGGCGGGGCGCGGGAAACCCCAGCCGTGTCAGGGATTCGATGACCGGATCCCACACCGCCGTCGTCTCGGGGACCCCGTGCACCAGCACCGTCACCATGACCTACTCCTCCCACTTGCTTGTCGTATGACAAGTAACCGTACACTGACGGGGCCAACGACGGACGGCAGCGAGGGGGACGGCGGTGGCCGAGACAGCCGGCAGGCGCACCCAGGCCGAACGGCGGATGACGACCGAGCAGCGACTGCTCGACGCCGCCACCCGGCTGTTCGCAGCGCGGGGCTCGCGGTCGGTGTCGATCGCCGACGTCGGTGAGGCCGCGGGATACAGCCGCGGGATCGTCACGCAGCACTTCGGCGGCAAACCACAACTGCTCGCGGCCGTCGTGGTGCACGCGCAGCAGTTCGAGGTGCCCACGCCGGACGACGGCACCGGCCTCGACCGGCTCGCCGCGCTCGTCCGGGCGTACCTGCGCAATCTCGACGCCGGCGCCCCCCGCGGACAGGCGTTCCTCATGCTGTGGGCCGAGGCGATCGCGGCCGACCCCGTTCTCGCACCGCTGTTCGCCGAACGCGACACCTGGTTCCGACGACTCCTCGCCGACCGCGGGCCGGCCCGGGGGGGGGCCCGCGGGCGCCGGGGCCCCCGCGCCCCCCCCCCCCCCGGGGGGGGGGGGGGGGGGGCCCCGGGCCCGCGCCGGGCCCCGGGCCCCCCCGACGCCGCCGCGGTGACGATCTTCGCGACACTGCGCGGCATCGGACTCCAACGGATGGCGTCGGGCCGTCACATCGCCCTCGGCCGCCTGGGCGACGAGGCGGTGGCGGTCCTCACCCGCGGGCTCGCGGCCTGAGAGCTGTTCGTTCGACGGGCTCGAGGAGTGCTGCGGGTGCTGCGGTCGTTCGCAAGCGTTGCAGGAAGCAACGATGCGCGGACTCCCGTCGAGCTGGTGCGGCCACCGGGGTGAGGGCGGGTCCGTCGTGGTCAGCGGCGATGTCGAGTTGCCGGTCGAGTTGCCGGTGCGCCCCGACCGGACGGCCATAGCGTCCCTCTCGATCCACCGCCGGAGCGATCCGCTCCACCACCCACCACCGAGAGGTCCACCAGATGCGCACCCTGCACAAGATGTTGATCGCGACCGCTGCGTCGCTGGTCGTCGGCACGTCGCTCGCCATCCCGGCCGACGCCACCGTGCCAGGCGGAGGTGGGGCGACGTGTACGGCGTTCTCCACCGTCAGCTTCACGTCGACGACCGCCACCGCCCACGTCGCCGGCACCGACAACTGCGCCACGCCGCGGTACTGGGTGCGCATGGAGGTCGGACTCAACACCTCCAGCGGGAGCCCCAGCAAGGACGTCCTGGTCACCTGCACGCTGAACGTCAACAGCGTCGAGGCGTGCGCGGAGAAGGGCGCGAGCGCGAGCGTGTCGAATCCGGCCGGGACCCAGACCTGGAGCTTCTGCGGAACCCTCTACTACTACAGCAACATCACCAGTGGTCTGGTCAAGACGATCGAATCGTGCGGGAGTGCGCGCGGCTGATCCGGTCACCAACGCCACTCGAGGCCGTGGCCGCCCGGGCGGGGATCCACCAGCACCAGGTGGACCCGGCCGGCCACGACCTCGAGCGGACGGACGACGTCGAGGGGCGCCTGCGGAGTCGGTTGGAACACCTGCGTCACGTCCACGGGCGTCACGTCGTCGTGGAACCGCACCTCCAACACGTACAGCGCAGGGCTGCGCACGAAGCCACCGAGTGCGCGATCCACGCCCGGCGCGTCGTGCCGCACCTCCGAGCCGTCGGCGCCGGAACTGATCGTGTAGTGGATCGAGTGGTACTGACCGCTCGCGAGGGTGCGGTCGAAGGCCAGGTCGAACAGCCGTACGCGGTGGGCGAGGTCGGTCCACTCCCGCTCGACGCGGGCGTTCTCGACGTCCTCCATCCGCGCGAGGTCGGCGTCGACGGCCCGGTCCTCCGGGTCGTAGCTGATCAGGCGGTGGCGCACACCGTCACGGAGCGCGGTGACCACCTCGTGGATCCGGCGTCGCTGCTCGCGCCGGTCCGCGCCGATCTCGACGATCTCCGTGGCCGAGACCAGCGTGGTGTCCTGTGCGGATCGCGCCAACCGCCGGCCGATCTCTGTCGACGCCAGCCGGGTCACCGTGTGGCGCCACGGCTCGCCGAGCCCGCCGGCGGGCCATCCCCAGGCGTCGGCGAACTCCCTGGCCTCGGCGAGGTCGAGCGCGAGCGCCCGGGAGAGCAACCGGACCGTCGTCTGCCGGGGTCGCGCGACGTGACCCAGTTCCATGCCCCGCACGGTGCGCTCGTGCACGTCCGCCAGAGCCGCGAGCTGCGACTGACTGAGACCCGCCCGCACCCGAAGACGGCGCAGCATCTGCGCGGGCCCGTTCACGGGCACACCGCTACCTCCGCCTGGGTTCCGGAACGGTCACGCACCGTGCGGACGATCGATCTCCTGCTGTCACAGCGTTTTCTCCGTCACGCTACCAGCGGGGTCCGTCGCCGTGGACGGCTCCGGATCACTCGCGCGGCGTCGGTCCGGGGCGGAGACCCGCACGTTTCCCGCCGGTGTGCTCCTGGCCAGGCACGAGACCCGATGCCGACACCGCGGCGAACGGATCTCCGAGCTGGACCTGCCCGACTGCCGGTCGATGCACGAGCCGCTGGGAACCCCGACGTCCGGCTGATGAGCCACGACGTCACCGCCGAGACGATGCGGGACGTGGAACTCGCGCGGCGGATCTCCGAGCTGGACGGGGCAAGGGGCGTGACCGCCCTGCCCTCGACGGTGTCACGGCTGGAGATCGGACTCGACACCTGGAACGCCGACGAGATCAGGCCTTTCTGGCTCGCGGTGCTCGGCCTGCGCCGGCACCCACACGAATCGCGGCTTCATCGCGTCGGACACCAACGTTGGCTCTGGCCGACGCGCAGGGCAACAAGGTCGGCATCTGCACCCGGATCGGCCGCCGCGACTGACGGCCGGGTCGACACCGGGACCGCCCGCCGTGGGGCGCACGACCCGACGCCCGCCCGCATCCCGACATTCCGGCCAGTTTTAACAGAGATCTCACATCTGGGGTAACGTCTCACCCCGGCGGTCGGCACGGATCCGTCCCCTCGTCCCGACCCCCGAACGGACACCACTCCCATGCGCTCCTCGCGATCCCTGCTGCCCACCGCCCGCCACACCGTGGCCGTCACCGCGGTGGGCGTGCTCGTCGCCGCCGGCCTGGGCGTCGGACCGGCGGCGGCCACCCCGCCCGGAGGCGTCGTCGAGACCTCGTCCTGCGGCGCGGCCGGCGTGCGCGACTCGGCGGTCGCGGCGATCCCGGGCCAGGTGAAGTGCAGCTACTACAACCGCAGCAGCAACGGCATCGGCGGCCAGTCCGACTACT